>JBPCWF010000125.1:0-4455 GCA_051009775.1 Hyphomicrobiales bacterium
GAACGGCGGCAGCATCAGGACGCCGGCACAGCCGAGCTCCGCGGCCCGCGCGGAGAGCCGCGCAGTGTCCATGATCGAGGTGCAGCCGGTGCCCGGCATCATCCGGGCGGGTTCGATGCCGGCCTCGACCATGCGGTCGAGCAGCTCGAGCCGTTCGTCGACCGTCAGCGAGTTTGCCTCGGAGTTGGTGCCGAACACGGCAAGCCCGCAATTGCGCGCCAGCAGCCAGCGGCAAAACCCGATCAGCCGGTCTGTGTCGACCTTAAGATCCTCGTTGAACGGTGTGATGACAGGCGCGAGGACGCCCGAAATCTCTTCACTACTCATGACGCACCACCGTCTCGCGCAGATAACGCAGTTCCACAACCTAGATGATTCCCGGGCCGGGGCCAGCCTTTAACTGATACCGTGGTGAACGGGCGCTTAAATCGTTAACAGGCGGCCGAGCAGCCCGGACAGTGTTGCGAGCTCGCCATCGTCGAACCGCCCGGCAAAACTCTGCTCGATCGCGGCGGCATAGACCGGCCAGATTTTCCGCCGGAGCCTGCGTCCCTTTTGTGTAATGCGGACCACGGCGCCACGGCCATCATCGGCGCAGCCGAGGCGGGCGACGAGCCCGTCCCTTTCCATGCGTTCGACCATGCGGGTCACGCTGTAGCGCTCGAGCAGCATGTGTTTCTGAATGTCACGCGGGCGCAGGCGGCCATCCACGGCGCGTTCCAGTTCGAGCAGAACGTCATACCAGGCAAGCGGCGGAAAACCGGCTTGTTTGAGCTCGGTTTCAACCGATTTCAGGGCGGTTTGCTGGGCGCGCACGAGCCTGGCCCAGGCCGTGGTCGCGGTGTCGGAGAGAGAATCGGTCATATCCGCATACTAGCATTATTTGTTGCAAATGCAGCAATATATGTTATGAAATTGCTGCATTTGCAACAAACGGGCCCAATTTCAGATTGCCCGCCCGTTCAGCCCGGAAGGCGTCCACATGACCGAGCGAGCGACCCTTGTGTCCCACCACCTGTGCCCCTATGTGCAGCGCGCCGCGATCGCGCTCGCGGAGAAACGGGTTTCCTTCGAGCGCCGCTACATCGATCTGGCGAACAAGCCCGAATGGTTCACCGCCGTGTCGCCGCTCGGCAAAGTGCCTTTGCTTCAGGTCGACGGCCATGTCATCTTCGAATCGGCGGTAATCCTGGAATATCTCGAGGAGACACGGGACCGTCCGCTTCACCCCTCCGACCCGCTCATGCGCGCCGAACACAGGTCCTGGATCGAGTTCGGCTCGACCATCCTCAACGACATCGCGGGGCTCTACAACGCACCGGACGCGGACACGTTCGGCGCCAGGCAGCGCGCCCTTAAGCAGAAGTTCGCGCGGCTGGAGAGCGTGCTGGACGACGGCCCCTGGTTCGCCGGACAGGCGTTCAGCCTGGTCGATGCGGTCTACGGCCCGGCCTTGCGCTATTTCGACGTGTTCGACCGGATTGCCGACTTCGGCACCTTCGAGCACACGCCCAAAGTCAGGCGCTGGCGTCAACGGCTGTCGGCCCGCCCGTCGATCTCGAACGCAGTCTCGGAGGACTACGCCGACCGCCTGACGGCGTTTCTCGTACGCCGCAACGCTCATCTGTCATCGCTGATCGCAGTGTCACATTCCGGCACACCGGCCTGAAAACAGGGGAGCCTGCAATGCGTGTCGATGCATTTGCCTCAGCTCCGCGCGCCCGCGAAATAATCTGAAATTCGCTTCTGCCAGCCATGCAAACGGCAATAGGCGGTGGCAGCACGGTCGAGATCGACATGGGCGTGACCCATGGCCGACCGGAAGAGCGTCAGTTGGATCAACATGTTCAGCTACCTTTTACTTGGCCCCAGCGTCAGCTGCGTCGGGCGGATTTGCCCGCGAATCATGCACTGAGTGCGCCTTTGAACGAAATATACGCACGGCGTGCGTCAGTTTCACGACAAGAAAGTGCACTTCGTGCACTTTTGGCAAATTGGCGCGCGAATTGCAGTGGAGAATTATGCTAAGGGGACACGTATGATGAATGACGTGGGGTCAAATAGTGACTGGAGCGTTGGAGCAATGACTCCCAAACAGTTTCGCGCCTGGCGCAAGGCCATGGGGCTAAAACAGAAAGAAGCCGCCGACCGTCTTGGGCTCAAGAAACGCATCATCCAGTACTACGAGAAGGGCGAGCGCGACGGCAAGCGCATCGAGATCCCCAAAACCGTTCGGCTGGCCTGCTACGCGGTGCGCGAGGGCATAGACGACTTTAACGGCGAGACCGCCGACCGGCACCTCGAAACGGCAAACATCTAAAGCAACGTTCCTAATCTCCGGACGCGCAGGACGTACAGCGTCCCGACACCTCCACCGTAATCCTGTCCAGCTTGAAGCCGTCGGCCTCCGCCGACGAGCGCAGAATCTCCTCGCACGCCCCAACCGGCAGTTCGACCGTCTTCTTGCACCGCTCGCAGCTCATGAACCCGACCGGCTCCGAATGGGGACCGCGGTCGCAGGCGACGAAGGCATTGAGGCTTTCGATCCGGTGCACCAATCCGTGCTCACGCAGCTTGTCGAGCGCGCGGTAGATGGTGAGCGGCGCCTTGAGGCCCTGCGCCCTGACCTCTTCCAGATCGAGAATCTCATAAGCCGACAGCGGCACATCCGAACCCATCAGCGCGCCGAACACAATTTCCTGGTTGCGGGTCAGCTTCGGGCCATCACTCATCTTTGACTCCCTCGCGCTCTGCCCCCTCGCACGCCGAGCGACCCTATGGCAACGAGAAACATCGCCAATGCGGCGACCACGATCGACGGCCCGGACGGCGTATCGAACTCAAGCGATCCGAACAGGCCGGCGACCACGGCAGCCGCCCCGACACCGGCGGCGATCAGCGCCATATGCTCCGGCCCCGTGGCCAGCCGGCGCGCGGTCGCCGCCGGAATGATCAGGAGCGCGGTGATCAGCAGAATGCCGACGATCTTCATGGTGATGGCGATCACCGCCGCGATCAAGAGCATGAACACGAGCCTGGCGCGCTCCGGGCGCATGCCTTCCGCCCGCGCCAGGTCGAAGCTCGCGGTCTCCGCGAGCAGAGGCCGCCAGATCGCCACGAGAAACCCGAGCACGGCGGCCCCGCCGCCGTAGATCAGGGCGATGTCGGTCCTCGACACCGCCAGGATATCTCCGAACAGATAGCCCATGAGGTCGATCCGGAGCCAGGTCATGAAGGCGATGATCACGAGGCCCAGGGCGAGTGCGGAATGGGACAGGATGCCGAGGATCGCATCGCTCGACAGCGTGCCGGACCGCTGCAGCGCGAGAAGCGCGAGCGACACGCAGGACGCCACAGCGAAAACCCCGACCATGATGTTGAGCTCGAGCAGAAAGGCAAGGCTGACGCCGAGCAGCGCAGAATGGGAGATGGTATCGCCGAAATAGGCCATGCGCCGCCAGACGATGAAGCAGCCGAGCGGGCCCGCGACCAGCGCCACGCCGACGCCTGCGACCAGCGCGCGGGTGAAGAAGTCGTCAAGCATGATCGTCCTTGGCGCCGTGGTGGTGGTGCAGAGGCACGACCGATCCGTCATGGGCGTGGGTGTGGTCGTGATCGTGGCGGTAGACCGCCAGGGCATCCGCCGCCTTCGGTCCGAACAGCTTGCGGTATTCCGGGTCCTCCGCCACCACCTTCGGCGTGCCGGAACAGCACACATGCCCGTTAAGGCACACCACCGTGTCGGTCTCTGCCATGACGATGTGGAGGTCGTGCGAGATCAGGAGCACACCGCAGGCGAGCCGGTCGCGGATGTCCCGGATCAGGCCGTAGAGCGCGATCTCGCCGGAAAAGTCGACGCCCTGCACCGGCTCGTCGAGCACGAGCAGGTCGGGCTTGCGCACGAGCGCGCGGGCAAGCAGCGCGCGCTGCAGCTCGCCGCCGGACAATGTCTGCACGGCGGCGTCTATCAGGTGGGAGATCCCGACCTCCTCCAGCGCGGCTTCGACGTCGCCGCGGCTGTGGCTGTCGGTCAGGGTCATCAGCCGGCGCACGGTCAGCGGCAGGGTCCAGTCGACCACGAAGCGCTGCGGCACGTAGCCGATCCGCGCGCCCTTCGCGATCCAGGCCTCCCCCTCGTCGCAGGCGAGCAGCCCCAGGAGCGCCTTGGCACAGGTCGTCTTGCCCGAGCCGTTGGGCCCGATCAGTGTGACGATCTCGCCGCGCTGCACACTCAGATCGACATTGCGCAGGAGCCATCTGCCGCCGCGATGGATGCCGAGCCCGCTGATGCCGGCGAGTGCGGGCGAAGCCGCATCCGTGACCTTGAGCCTGGTTCGTTCACGCTCCGTTAGCACATGCATCAACTTTCATATTGAGTTGCAATCGATCATACTGTTATATCATAACACATATGCGCGTTAACCGGTGTTTAAGGGGACTATCATGCGTCACCTG
>JBPCWF010000126.1:0-13117 GCA_051009775.1 Hyphomicrobiales bacterium
GCCGCCGACTTCCTGGCGCCGAGCCAGTGGTCGAGATTGTCGAACGCGTCCGTGTGGGCGTCGAGGTGCAGCAGGGCGGCTTTCCTGCCTCCGGTGAGGGCCGAGCCTTCTCCGCCCAGCGCCTGAACGATGCCGCCGGTCACCGAATGATCGCCGCCGATCGCAACCGTGCGCGTGCCGGCATTGCCGAGACGGGTGAAGAAATCCGAGATGCGCTCGATGCAGGCTTCGTTGTCGTTGGCCTCGGGGAAGGGGACGTCGCCGACATCGTTGATGCGGCAGGCCTCCCAAGGCGACAGGCCGAAGCCCATATGGACGCGCCGGTTGGCCGCGGACACATGCCGCACCGCGCGCGGGCCCAGATGCTGGTCGCGCTCCGTCGTGCCGTTGCCGGTGCTGTGTGGCACGCCGACCAGGGCGATGTCGCAATTGGCCGGGTCCGGGTCATGGTCGCAGCCGAACAGGGTCGGAACACCCCACCAGTACATATGGTCCATCATGCGTTCGGGGTCGAACCGCTTTACGTCCGATGTCATGTGCCAAGCCTCCCTGTGCCGTAATACCGTCACCTGCGCGTCAGGTTTCCGGACGGAACACTGCACGGTTTTTGCTTCCTTGCGTGAATGAAAGCGCTTACATTGACCGTTTAGGGGGTTCTTGGCGTTTTGGCAATGGGCTTTGGCGCGGTTTGCCGAAGCGGGCCCGGGTCAGGGCGGGGCGGCTTTAACGAGGTGGGCGCATGACCGGGAGACTGGCGGGCAAGGTGGCGATCGTAACCGGTGGGGCTTCCGGGTTCGGCGTCGGCATCGCCCGCTGTTTCGCTCATGAAGGCGCCAGGGTGCTGATCGCCGACCGGGATGCCACGGGCGGAGAAGCCGTCGCCGAAAGCCTGCGCGGTGAGGGAGCGGACGCAGCCGCCTGCGCCGCCGATGTCACCGACCGGGCGAGTGTCGCTTCAATGGTCGCCGCGGCCGGCGATGCGTTCGGTGCGGTCGACATTCTGGTCGCCAATGCCGGCATCGGGCAGCGGCCAAGCCCCTTCGAAGAGACCCCGGACGAGACCATCGATCAGCTCTATGCGGTCAATGTGAAGGGCGTCATGAACTGCTGCCGCGAAGTGATCCCGCTGTTCCGCGGCAGGGGACGCGGCAACATCATCGTCACGGCCTCGGGCATCGCACTGATACCGCGCCCCAATTTCGCGGCCTATGCCGCAAGCAAGGGGGCCGTGGTCGCGCTTGCAAAGGCGCTGGCGCTCGAGCTTGCCTCCGACGGCATTCGCGTCAACGCGCTGTGTCCGGCGGTTGGCGACACGCCGATGCTCGCCGAATTTGCCGGGGGCGAAGTGGCCGACGAGGAGCGCGCGGGATTCGGTTCGATCCTGCCTCTGGGCAAGTTGATCACGCCGGAAGATGTCGGTCACGCGGCGGTGTTTCTTGCATCCGACGTGGAAGCCGGAAACATCACCGGCTGCGCGTTGCCGGTGGACGGGGGCCGTTGCGTATGAAGGCGGGGGACAATCAGATCACGCAGGCGCCCGAGACCAAACGGCGGCAGGGCGGCCGCAAGGCACGCAAGGCGCAGCGCGCCGCCGGCGTGAGCGCCGATCTGGCGCCGGTCAGGCCGGGGTTCGAGAGCGGACGTTACAAGCCTTTACAGCAGGCCGATGTCGAGGCGATCCATCGCGCGGCGCTCACCGTGCTCGACGAGATCGGCATGGGCGAAGTGCCCCAAGTGGTGCGCGAGCGCGCGCTTGCGCGCGGCTGCCGGGTCACCGAAACCGGGCGCGTATTGTTCCCAAGGGCCTTCGTCGAGGACATTGTCGCCGGCGCCGCCCGCCGGTTCGTGCTCCATGGCCGCGCGCCCGAGCACGATATCGAGGTCGGCGGCGAGCGGGTCTATTATGGCACCGGCGGGGCGGCGGTTCAGGTGCTCGACATGGCGACGGCGGATTATCGTCCCGCGACCCTGGCCGATCTCTACGACTTCGCACGGCTGGCCGACCGGCTCGACAATGTCTGCTGGTTCACGCGCTGCGTGGTCGCGACCGATGTGCCGGACCCCTACGATCTCGACATCAACACGGCCTATGCCATCGCGGCCGGCACGTCGAAGCATATCGGCACCAGCTTCTTCGCCGGCAAGAACGTGGCGCCCGTGATCGCCATGTTCGATACCATTGCGGGACGCGAAGGTGCCTTCCGCGCGCGGCCGTTCTGCAAGGTCCATATCAGCCCCGTCGTGTCGCCGCTGCGCTACGGCGCGGATGCCGTCGACGTGATGCTGGCGGCGATCGAGCACCGCATGCCGATCAATTCGATCATCGCCGCGCAATCCGGCGCCACCGCGCCGGCGCCGCTTGCCGGCATGCTGGTGCAGTCGCTGGCCGAGACGCTTGCCGGACTGGTCCTGGTCAATATGTTCGAACCGGGCTATCCGGTAATCTTTTCCAACTGGCCGTTCGTGGTCGACTTGCGCACCGGTGCGTTCAGCGGCAGCGGCGGCGAGATCGCGCTGCTCAACGCGGCGGCGGCTCAGATGGCGAATTTCTACGATCTGCCGGGCGGGGTGTCGGCAAGCATGTCGGATTCCAAGATCCCGGACGTGCAGGCCGGGGTCGAGAAGGCGGTCTCGACGCTGGCCACGGGGCTCGCCGGCGGCAATCTGATCTACGAGTCGGCCGGCATGTTCGCCAGCCTGCTCGGCGCCTCGTTCGAGGGCTTCGTGATCGACAACGAGATGCTGAGCCTGGTGCAGCGGGTGATCCGCGGCATCGAGGTGACCGAAGAAACGATCGGGCTCGAGGTCATTCGCGACGTGGTGTCCGGAGCGGGGCACTTTCTCGGCCACGAGCAGACGATCGGCGCCATGGAGCGCGACTACTACTATCCAAGCCTTGCCGACCGGGCGACACCGCAGGTGTGGATGGAGCAGGGCGGCTCCGACATGTGGCAGCGCGCCAGAGACAAAGCCGGAGCAATCCTGGCCGAGCACCATCCGGGTTACATTCCCGCCGCGGCGGACACAGCGATCCGGGACAGGTTCAACATCCTGCTGCCGCGCGAGCGGATGCGGGCGGCGGCGTTAACCGCCTGAACGATAAGTAATTGTGCACGAACGAAAGCCGGTATGAACTGGAGAAGGAGGGACCGCGCTAAGCAAAAAAGACAGTGGACCAACCAATTCAAGGCAACTGGACCTATTGGGGTTTAATTGCCATGACTAACGTGTTCAAATGGATTTCGATGCCGGCCAAATCCAACACCGCGAAGAGCGGCGGATGCTTAGGCGCGAGTTCCAATTTCTGTAACAGGGAGGGTACCTTATGAGAAAACTACTGCACCTTGCGGGTGCTGCGGCCATCTCCACGATGGTCGCCGTATCGCCCGTCAGCGCCGCTGACGTGGTGATCGGCGTGCCGAACTGGCCGTCGGTCAGGGTTACGGCGAATGTGTTGAAGGTGGTTATGGAAGAAAATCTCGGCCTCGAGGTCGAGCTTCAGACCGGCACCAATCCGATCGTCTTCGAGGCGATGGACAAGGGCAGCATGCATGTCCATCCGGAAGTGTGGCTGCCGAACCAGAACAACCTGCACAAGAAGTTCGTCAAGGAACGCAAGAGCGTCACGGCCAATCAAAACGGCATTCCTGCGTTCCAGGGCATGTGCGTCACCAAATGGACGGCCGATACCCACGGCATCAAGTCTTTGTCCGACCTGACCAATCCGGACACGGCAAAGCTGTTCGACTCGGACGGCGACGGCAAAGGCGAGATCTGGATCGGTGCCTCGGGCTGGGCGTCGACCAATGTCGAGAAGATCAGGGCCAAGAGCTACGGCTATGACGAGACCATGAATCTGGTCGAAATGGACGAAACGCTGGCACTGGCCAATGTGGACGCCGCCGTCACCCAGAAAAAGGCCGTGGTCTTCTTCTGCTACACGCCGCACCACATGTTCGCGTTGCATGAGCTGGTGATCCTGAAGGAGCCGCCCTACGACGCCGCCAAGTGGAAAGTGATCCAGCCGACCGACGATCCGGACTGGCTCGCCAAGTCGAGCGCGCCGGTGGCGTGGGACCTGGCTTACCTGCACATCCACTTTGCCTCCAAGCTGGAGGAAGCCCAGCCGGAGGCGGCTGCGCTTCTGGCCAAGGTCAAGCTCGACACCGATACGGTCTCGAAGATGACCTATGCGCTGGTGGTCGAGAAGCAGGATCCGCTTGAGTTCGCCAAGAAATGGGTCGCGGAGAACGCCTCGACCGTGGAAGGCTGGCTCAAGTAGCCTGAACGAACGGGAACCGGATGACGCATGGGGTAGGATAGGCGTCGTCCGGTTCCAACCACTGGGGTCGGACCGGAGGCGGACCGGCGGGGCGGCCGTGGGGCCACACAAAAGCGTGGTTTGCGCGGACCTGAGAAACAGGGGGAAGCCACGTGAGTGAAGAAGTCATCAGGCTTGACGGGGTCTGGAAGATCTTCGGCGAAAGAGCCGAAGAGGCCATGGCGGCCGTTAAGAAGGACAACCTGACGAAACCCGAAGTCCTTGAAAAGTTTCAATGTGTCGTCGGTATCGCCGACTGCTCCTTCTCGGTCGGGAAGGGTGAAATTTTCTGCATCATGGGCCTGTCCGGCAGCGGCAAGTCGACGCTCGTGCGCCACATCAACAGACTGATCGAACCGACAGCCGGATCGATCAATCTGCTCGGCCGGGACGTCATGTCTCTGTCCGACACCGATCTCAGAGAGATGCGGGCCATGACCATCGGCATGGTGTTCCAGCATATGGCGTTGTTGCCGCACCGCACCGTTCGCGACAATGTCGCCTTTCCGCTGGAGATCAG
Source organism: Hyphomicrobiales bacterium (assembly GCA_051009775.1). Taxonomy (GTDB): domain Bacteria; phylum Pseudomonadota; class Alphaproteobacteria; order Rhizobiales; family JAJFHB01; genus JBPCWF01. The sequence goes on from JBPCWF010000126.1 coordinate 4,842, forward strand.
AGGCGAGCCCAAGTTCAAGCGCTGGGAGGTGTCTCAGAAGACACTCTCGCTGGTCAATCTGGACGGCTACGAGAACCGGTTCCCGCGCGAGCTCTCCGGCGGTATGCAGCAGCGCGTCGGACTGGCGCGCGCGCTTGCGTCCGATCCTCAGGTGCTGCTCATGGACGAGCCGTTTTCCGCGCTTGATCCGCTGATTCGCCGCCAGCTTCAGGACCAGTTCATGGAACTGACCAAGGTGCTGGACAAGACCACCGTGTTCATCACCCACGATCTCGACGAGGCGATCCGGATCGGCACGCGGATCGCGATCATGAAGGACGGCATGATCGTACAGATCGGTACACCGGAGGAGATCGTGACCAATCCGGCGGACGAGTATGTCCGCGATTTCGTCGAAGGCATATCCAAGCTCAAGCTGGTTTTCGCCCATACCATCATGGAACCGCTCGACAGCTACACGCCGTCGAACGGTGCGGATCTCAGCACGTTTCCGCGGCTCGGCGAGGACAGCGATCTCGACCATGTCATCGATATTGCCATTACGACCGAGCATCCGGTGGTCGTCACCGGCACGTCCGGCGAGGACGTCGGCATCATCACCAAGAGCCGCCTGCTTCAGGGCATCCAGGGAGGGAAGTAAATGCCTGCCGATACGACAGCCGATTCCCAAGAGGTCCAGAGCGACATGCCGCAAAGCGGCTCCCACGATGTACCTGCCGATCTCGAAACATCGATTCATGAGTTCGTCGATCAGAACGGCGACTATTACACGCGCGAGTTCGTCAAAATCCAGTCGGCGAGCAAATTCCCGATATCGTTCAACCCGATGACGTTTCTTCTCGGACCGATCTGGTCCGCGGCGCGGGGCATCTGGGGCCTGTTCTGGATCTTCCTGATCCTGGAACTGATGGCGCTTGTGCAAATCAGCCGCGGCCTGTTCGGCGATCTCGGCGCCGACAAGATGGCGCGCTATCAACGGCTGAAGACCAAGTCGGACGAGATGTACCAGAAGGCGCAGGCGGCATTGCAGTCCGGCGATGAAGGGGCTCAATCCCTGATCAATAACTCCGGCAATCTCAGAAAGGCTGCGGAACGTGCCTTGGAACAGGCGGAAGCCGCCGCGGCCGGGGCGACGACGATCCTGGTCGTCGGTCTCGCCTTGTTCGTCGCAATCCGTGTGGTCGAGGCGCTCTACGGCAACATCGTTTATGAAAAACAGTACGACCACTGGCGCTGGGACAAGACCGTGCCGTCCGGCGTCAATATGTTCAACCTGGCCTTCGGCGCGTTCCTGGCCCTGGCCATAGTTCCGCTCACGATCTATCGGTTCACAGCCTCCAAGCCCGAGGCCTGGGTAACGGGCTTCCCCGCCAACAAAGACATCTTCAATAGCGTTGCGAGCTGGCTGGAAAAAGGTTTCGACGATCTCGCCGAAGGCGGCGCCGATGTGTTCAACGGCATCACGTGGGGCATCCGCGCAATTCTCGACGGCCTGGAGGTGCTGCTTGTCGGCACGCCGTGGCCGGTGGTCATGTTGGTCATCATCGTGACGGCATGGCGGATTGCGGGGCCGCGGGTGGCCATCTTCACCGTGGCGGCACTCGCCTATCTGGCGGTTCTCGGATATTGGGACAAGAGCATGGCGACCGTTGCTCTGCTGGGTGCCGCGGCGTTCCTGTGCATCGTCTTCGGCGTTCCACTGGGCATCTGGTTCGGCAAGAGCGAGCGGGCCTATGCCATCGCGCGGCCGGTGCTCGATTTCATGCAGACCATGCCGTCTTTCGTTTATCTGATCCCGGTTATTGCGTTTTTCGGCACCGGCAAACCGCCGGGTATCCTGGCGACCATCGTGTTCGGCATGCCGCCCGTGATCCGGCTGACGGCCTTGGGGCTCCGGCATGTGCCGCACGACATCAAGGAGGCGGGTCAGGCCTTCGGCTGCACCCGGTGGCAGCTTCTGAAGAACATCGAAGTGCCGCTCGCCATGCCGTCGATCATGACCGGCATCAACCAGACCATCCTGATGTGTCTGTCCATGGTGGTGATCGCCGCGCTGATCGGCGCCGGCGGCCTGGGGCAGGACGTCTTGGAGGCGCTGCAATATGCCGCCAAGGGGCCGGGCCTGCTAGCGGGTCTCGCCATTCTGTTCTGCGCCATGGTGATAGACCGGATCATCCAGGGCGCCTACAAGGCAACCGACATGGCGGACAAATAGTCCTGGGCAAACCTGCACCTGCGATGTCACGAAACACGCCCGGGGCCTCAGGTCCCGGGCGTTTCCGTTTCAGGGACTATGCCGGGTCGCGGCGGAGCGCCTGGCTCAGGCAATGAACGCCGCCGCCGCCAAGGGTGAACATGGACATGTCCGGGGCATGGACCTGGAACCCCAGGGCGCTGAGGCGCGCATTGAGGTCAGCGGAACTCGCCATGGAGAGGATCCGGTCGTTGCCCAGCGCCACCAGGTTGACCCCCAGAGCCTGGACGCACTCGCGGTAGCCGACCTCCACGAAGGAGATGCCGCGCGCCTTCAGCCAGTCGATGACCCAGTCCTCGAGCGCATCGAGGCAGGCGACAGCGAGTTTCGGCGCGATCATCACCACGAGCGCGTCCATGTGAATGAAATGCGCCGGGATCGGCACCACAAGCGCCTCCCAGCCTTCCGCCTCCATCCAACCGGCGACCTGGCGGGCCCCGGCTTCCTCGGAGCGTTCGCCGCAATGGCCGACGATCACCGCACCCGGCTCGATGATGTTGAAGTCGCCGCCCTCGAAATGGCCGGCCGAGACCATGTTCCAGATCGGAATCCCGGCGCCCTGATAGAACTCGATCGCCGTCACGTAGTCGGCGCGCCTGGTCTTCAGCTGCATATGGCAGATGATCGGGCCGAACGGGGTCATGGCGCTGGAATCGCGGGCGAAGAAGTTGCGGTGGAGCTGTTCGTCTGAGCGGATGTAGTGGCAGGAAACGCCGGCCTCTTCGTAGCACCGGACCATTTCCGCGTGCTGGCTCTGTGCAAGCTGCAGGTCGAAGCGGAAGCCCAACCGTTCCGCATTGTCGAAGGTGCGCTGCGTCAGCGCGCCCGCGTCGGTCCAGCGATAGTGGTCAGGATGGCCGAGAAGAACATCTCTCAGCGCGCCATATTCGTTGTCTATGCCCCAGGTCTTGCCGTCGGCTGTTTTTGTTGTCATTGCACCGCCCTCCCGGATGAGGCGCCCCCGGTGCTTTGGCCGGCCGCTCAAACCAGATGGCTTTCGATGCGGCCGGCGTACCAGTGCGCGAAACGTGCCACGCTGTCTTCAAGAAAGGAATAGCGCCCCTGGCGCGCATAGGGTGAAGCGAGCCCCAGCTGCTGGCCTTCAAGCGCGGGAATGTCCTCGGCGATCGCGGCGTCGAGCCGTTCGTAATAATAAGCGGCGCTTGCCTCGAACCCGTCGCGGGCCGCGGTTTCCGCCGGAAAACACGCGGTCATGCCGACCCGGGTGCGGCCGGGTTCGACCGGGTAGACCTCATAGACCCACACCGCTTCGTTGCTGGCGGCAAAGGTCATGTTCGGGGACATCCAGGTGTAGCGTACGCCCTGCCGGTTGCGCCCGGTGAGCGTGCCGATGGTTGGCAGCGCGTGCTCCTGCTGGCCCTCGAGCAGCCCGCCGGTGCCCTCGGTCGCACCGAACTGGGAGGCGTAGGCGCCGGTCGTCTCGTCCGCGTCGTCGGGCAGCGCATAGATGCTGTCGATCGAGTCCGGATGGACATAGGGCAGGTGGTAATATTCGTTGAAAACCTCGACGAAGCTCTTCCAGTTGCAGGCGACCTCGAACTCGCGCCTGCGCGTCGACACCATGTCGGCGAGCGACCAGGGTCGGTGCAGGTCGGAGAAGTCGCCGAGCCAGGTGTCGAGAGGCGGTGCGCCGGCATCGAAGTTGAGGAACGCGAAGCCGTCCCGGGTTTCGATCCTGAACGCCACCAGGCCGAAATCCGACCGGTCAAACCCGTCCGTGCGTTCCATGCGCGGCGCACCGACCAGACGGCCGTCGAGGCCATAGGCCCAGCCATGGAACGGGCACTTGATGCCGCGGCAGGTGCCGTCGCCCTCGAGCAGGCGGGCGCCGCGGTGGCGGCAGGTGTTGGCATAGGCGCGCAAGTTGCCCTGCTTGTCGCGCAGCACGACGACCGGCACGCCGGCCACCGTCATCGCGGAATAGTCGCCGGCGGTGTTCCATCGGTCGGCGCGCCCGACGCCGATCCAGGACGAGCCGAAGATGGCGTCGCGCTCGGTGCGGAACAGGGCCTCGTCGGTGTAGCAGGCGGGCGGCAGCGTGGCGGCGGTCTCGATCGGCTGTCGCACCCGGGCAAGCGCTGCACGCAAGTCCTGGGGGGAGGTGTTCGCTGTCCAACCGGTGCCCATGCCCGGTCTCCTTGCGCTCGGGGGTGACGGTCTTATGATACAGTTGTATAACTTGCCTGAGGGGCCATTCAGAATCAACCCGTATTATGTTAGGTGGCAGCGACACATGTCACAGCGCAAACGCCAGAGTTTCGTCAGGGAAGATCCGGACCAGCGCCGCCAGGCCATGATCCAGGCGACGTTGCGCTGTCTGGCGCGGGACGGATATGCCAAGACCGGAGTGCGCGCGATCGCGGAGGAGGCCGGTGTCTCGATCGGCCTGATCCGGCATTATTTCGAAACCAAGAGCCAGTTGATCGCGGCCACGCAGCGCCATGTTTCGATTGAGCTTCAGGCATTTTCGGAACGTGCGGTCGAGGCCGCCGGCACTGACCCGCGCGACCGGCTGCGGGCCTATCTGATGTCCGGGTTCCGGCCGCCGTTTCTCGATGAGAAGTACATCACCGTGCGTTTCATGCTGTGGGGCGTGGCCCTGACCGACCCGGCGACCAAAGCGGTGCACGATGAGGGATCCGGGCGCTACCGGGCGCGGCTTGGCGAACTGATCGCCCAGACGCTTCCCCCGACCGTCGGCGATGCCGTTCTGAAACCGCTGGCAGCCACCGTCAGCGCATTGACCGACGGGTTTTGGATCGATTGGATCCTCCGGCCGGAGGATCGCGACATCGCCGCATCTATCGATCTGTGCCTGGAAATGGTCGCTTCCGCGGGCGCCGGACCCACGGATGGCTGATCCGTTCCTTGCGTTCGGTCAAGGCGAACACGGACAGTCCAAATCATAATAACTTGACGCTCTTCGCTGTGTTGCGCCACGATTGCATCGGCCGGTTCCGTCTCGCTTTGAGGGCACCGGACACCGCAAACGGGCTGGTCGTCGTGAGGCAAAGTCTTGCGCTGGACGCGGTGACGGGGATGGCCATGGATATTGGCCGGGTGAAGTGTAACGGGAGGAACCAAATGCGTTTTCTGACAAATCTGGCAGCTGCCCTGGCTCTTGTGTTCACGGCGGGTGCGGCAAATGCCGCCACCGACGACTGCCAGGACGGTGAGATCGTCATCAAGTTCAGTCACGTCACCAACACGGACCGGCACCCCAAGGGGCTTGCCGCGTCGCTTCTTGAAAAGCGTGTCAACGAGCAGATGAACGGCAAGGCCTGCATGGTGGTGTTCCCGAACTCCACCCTCTATGACGACAACAAGGTGCTCGAGGCGCTGCTCCTGGGCGATGTCCAGATGGCTGCCCCGTCGCTCTCCAAGTTCGAGAAATACACCAAGAAGTTCCGTCTGTTCGACCTGCCGTTCATGTTCGCCAACATGGACGCGGTCGACGCGTTCCAGACTTCCGAGACCGGCCAGAAGATGCTGAACTCCATGCGGCGCAAGGGCCTGCAGGGGCTGGCCTTCTGGCACAACGGCCTGAAGCAGCTCTCGGCCACGCGCCCGCTTCTGGACCCGGCCGATGCCAAGGGCCTCAAATTCCGCGTTCAGGCGTCGGACGTGCTGGTCGCCCAGTTCGAGGCCTTGGGCGCCAATCCGCAGAAAATGTCGTTCAAGGAGGTTTACGGCGCGCTCCAGACCAAGGTGATCGACGGCCAGGAGAACACCTGGTCGAACATATACGGCAAGAAGTTCTTCGAGGTTCAGGACGGCGTCACGGAGTCGAACCACGGCATCATCGACTATCTTGTGGTGACGTCGGTCGAATTCTGGACCGGGTTGCCGGACGATGTCCGCGATCAGCTTGCCGCCATCGTCAAGGAGGTGACCACGGAGCGCAACGCGCAGGCTTTTGCGGTCAACGAGGAAGCCAAGGCGGCCGTGATCGCAGCGGGCACGACGGTGCGCCAGCTTACGCCTGAGCAACGGACCAAGTGGGTCGAGGCCATGAAGCCGGTCTGGGCGAAGTTCGAGGGCGATGTCGGCGCCGATCTGATCGCGGCGGCCCAGGCCACCAACTGACCGGCCGGCCGACGCGGCCCGGCCGGTGACGGCCGGCATTGTAACTGCTACGGGGAGGCACCGATGTCGGCCAGGCCGATGACGAGGCTGGGCCGCGTGGTCAACGACATAGAAGAGTCGTTGATCGCGCTGATCCTGGGCCTGATGACGCTGATCACCTTCGCGAACGTCATCGCGCGCTATGTGTTCAATTCCAATATCCTGTGGGCGCTCGAACTGACGGTGTTCCTGTTCGCCTGGCTGGTGCTGCTGGGCGTGTCCTACTGCGTCAAGACGACCGCGCATCTGGGCGTCGACGTGGTTCTCAATGCGGTCTCGCCCGGCGCGCGCAGGATGCTCGCGATACTCTCCGCCGTCTGTTGCCTCGCCTTCGGTGTGCTGCTTCTGATCGGCGGCTGGAACTACTGGTGGAAGTTCGCCACCACGGCCTCCTTCCTGGAGGTCAACGACGTTCCGATGCCCGAATTCCTCCAGTTCCTGGCGGATTGGCTCAACGAGGGCGAGGACTACGAGAAGCTGCCCCGCTACATTCCGTATTTCGTGCTGCCGTTCGGCATGGCGCTCTTGCTGTTCCGGTTCGCCCAGGCGACATGGCGCATCGTGCAGGGCGAGCAGGACACGATCATCGCCAGTCATGAGGCGGAAGAGATGGTCTCGGAGGCCGCCGCCAAATCCGAAGCGGAAGAGCGGGGGGGCTGATCCATGGAAGTCGTCGTGCTCTTCAGCATGGTGATCGGGCTTTTGCTGATCGGCGTGCCGATCGCGGTCGCGCTCGGCCTGTCGTCGGTCATCTTCCTCCTGATCTATTCGGACAGCTCGCTGGCCTCGATCGCGCAGACCCTGTTCTCGGCCTTCGAAGGCCACTACACGCTGCTGGCGATCCCGTTCTTCATCCTGGCGTCCAGCTTCATGTCGACCGGCGGCGTGGCCAAACGGATCATCCGCTTCGCCATCGCCTGTGTCGGCCATTTCCAGGGCGGGCTGGCGATTGCAAGCGTTTTCGCCTGCATGCTGTTCGCGGCACTGTCGGGCAGTTCGCCGGCGACCGTCGTCGCCATCGGCACCATCGTCATCGCGGGTATGACGCAGGTCGGCTACACCAAGGACTTCGCTGCGGGCGTGATCTGCAATGCCGGTACGCTCGGGATCCTGATCCCGCCGTCGATCGTCATGGTGGTCTATGCGGCGGCGACCGATGTCTCGGTCGGGCGCATGTTCCTGGCAGGCGTCATCCCCGGTCTGCTCGCCGGATTCATGCTCATGGTCGGCATCTATGTCGCGGCGAAGATACGCCATCTGCCTGCCGAGCCCTGGGCCGGATTCCGGGAAATACTCAACTCCGGCCTCGACGCATTCTGGGGTCTGCTTCTGATTGTCATTATTCTCGGCGGCATCTATCGCGGGCTGTTCACGCCGACGGAGGCCGCCGCCGTGGCCGCGGTCTACGCCTTCTTCATCGCCAATTTCGTCTATCGCGACATGGGGCCGTTCGCCGAAGGGGCGGGCGCCGATATGTCCATGGGCCGCAAGCTGCTCGCGGTCGCCGGTGTGTTCTTCCACAAGGACACCAAGGCGGCGCTGTTCGAAGCCGGCAAGCTGACGATCATGCTCCTGTTCATCATCGCCAACGCGCTGATCCTCAAGCATGTCCTGACCGAGGAACAGATCCCGCAGGCGATCGCGGGCGCCATGCTGCAGGCGGGCTTCGGGCCGATCATGTTCCTGGTGATCGTCAATATCATCCTATTGATCGGCGGTCAGTTCATGGAACCGTCCGGCCTGATCGTCATCGTCGCGCCGCTGGTGTTCCCGATCGCGATCCAGCTCGGCATCGACCCGATCCACCTCGGCATCATCATGGTGGTCAATATGGAGATCGGCATGATCACGCCGCCGGTCGGCCTCAACCTGTTCG
>JBPCWF010000127.1:0-15458 GCA_051009775.1 Hyphomicrobiales bacterium
GTGCTGTTCACACTGGCGATCGGCGGCTGGCTGCTGTCGGGCATGGAAACCGGATTTCTGAACACATCGACGGAGAGCGATGCCACAAAAGCGGCCCCTGCCCCAGCGGAGGCCGAGCCTGACGCGTTGTTCAGGGTACGCGTTCGCGTCTTTTCCAGCCAACCCAAGCCGGCCCAGATCGTGGTGCGCGGGCGCACCGAGGCCTGGCGCCGCGTGGAGGTCAGGACGCGGACGCCCGGCATCGTGGAGAAAGTCTCCAAGGACGAAGGACAGAAAGTCGCCAAGGGCGAGCTTCTGTGCCAGCTCGACGTCGGCACGCGCATGACCGAGCTGGCCGAAGAACGCGCAAAGCTGGCCAGCGCGGAAATCGATTTCCAGGCCGCGGACAAACTGGCCGAGCAGAAGTTCGGCTCCAAGACCAAGCGCGCTTCCGAACGGGCCAAACTGGATGCCGCACGCGCCTCGGTCGAGCGCATGCGACAGGAGATCGGCTACACCTCGATCGCGGCTCCGATCACCGGCATCCTGGAGAAACGCGTCGCCGAGCTCGGCAGCTTTCTGCAGGTCGGCGGCCAATGCGCCACGATCGTCGATCTCGATCCGATGCTGGTGGTGGTTCCGGTGGGCGAGCGCGATATCGCTGCGGTCAGGACCGGCATGACCGCGACGGCCGAACTGGTCACCGGCCAGACGGTCGAGGGCACGGTCAGCCTGATCGCGCCCGCGGCGGACGAGGCGACGCGGACGTTCCGCGTCGAGGTCGAGGTCCCCAACCCGGACCTGGCGTTGCGCGAAGGCGTGACCAGCGAGATCCGCCTCATGCTGCCGTCGACCCCGGCGCACACGCTGCCGTCCTCGGTCCTGACCCTCAACGACAAGGGCCAGATCGGGGTGCGCCTGATCAAGGATGGCAACAAAGTGAGCTTTCAGCCGGTCAAGATCCTGGATGACGACCGTGAAGGTATCTGGGTCGGCGGGCTGCCGGACAAGGCCACGATCATCACGGTCGGCCAGGACTATGTGCTCGACGGACAGACGGTCGAACCGGTGTTCGAGACTGCGGAGGCCGCGCAATGATGTCGGCGCTCGAAGCGATCCTGCGCCGTCCCCGCACGGTGCTCACCATGATGGCCGTCATGGTGTTCGCGGGCGTTTTCACCTACATCACCATCGCCAAGGAAGCCGATCCCGACATTCAGGTTCCGGTGCTCTACATCTCCATTCCGCTCCAGGGCATTTCGCCTGAGGACGCCGAACGGCTCCTGGTCAAGCCGATGGAGGAAGAGCTGCGCGGACTGGAGGGGCTCAAGGAGCTGACCTCGATCGCCTCGCAGGGCCATGCCGCGATCATCACCGAGTTCGAAACCGATATCGATCCCAACGTGGCCAGCCAGAAAGTGCGCGAGAAGGTCGACATCGCCAAGGCGGAACTGCCAAGCGATGCCGAAGAGCCGACCGTCAACGAAGTCAATCTGAGCCTGTTCCCGACCATTATCGTAGCGCTCTCGGGCGAAGTGCCGGAGCGTACGCTCTTTCGCCATGCGCGCACGCTGCAGGACGAACTGGAAGCCATTCCGAGCGTTCTGGAGGCCAGGCTGTCGGGTCAGCGGGAAGAGCTGCTCGAAGTCATCATCGACGACAAGCGGCTTGAATCCTACAACCTGTCGCAGGCCGAACTCGTAAGCCGCGTCACACAGAACAACCGGTTGGTGGCGGCCGGCGCGCTCGACACCGGGACCGGACGGTTCAACGTCAAGGTGCCGGGCCTGTTCGAGAACGTCCGCGACATCTATTCCCTGCCGGTCAAGGTGTCCGGCGACCGCGTGGTGACGCTGAGCGACGTTGCCGAAGTGCGGCGCACGTTCGAGGACCCGACCCGCTACGCCCGGTTCAACGGACAGCCGGCCATCGCCGTCGAGGTCATCAAGCGCATCGGCTCGAACATCGTCGACAACAACCAGCAGGTGCGCGACGTCGTCGCGCGGGTGTCGAAGGACTGGCCGAAGTCGGTCAGCGTCGACTTCGCGCTCGATGAGTCGACCACCATCTTCGAAGTCCTGGGGTCGCTCCAGTCCGCCATCATGACCGCCATCGCGCTGGTCATGATCATCGTCGTCGCCGCGCTCGGCATGCGCTCCGCGCTGCTCGTGGGGCTGGCCATCCCGACCTCGTTCATGGTCGGCTTCCTGCTGATGAACCTGCTCGGCATGACCGTCAACATGATGCTCATGTTCGGCATGGTTCTGACCGTCGGCATGCTGGTCGACGGCGCCATCGTCGTCGTCGAATATGCCGACCGCAAGATGGCCGAAGGGCAGGACCGGCGCGAGGCCTACATTCTGGCCGCCAAGCGCATGTTCTGGCCGATCGCGTCCTCGACCGGCACGACGCTTGCCGCCTTCCTGCCCATGCTGTTCTGGCCGGGCGTGCCAGGCAAGTTCATGAGCTATTTGCCGATCACGGTGATCATCGTACTGGCCGCCGCCCTGATCACGGCGATGATCTTTCTGCCCGTCCTGGGCTCGCTGTTCGGCAAGACCGAGCAGCAGGACACCGACGCCTTCCGCAAGCTTGCCGGCACCGAGGGCGGAGACATCGGTGCGCTCGGCGGTTTCACAGGGATATATGTGCGCCTGTTGACCCGGCTGATCCGGCACCCGGCGAAGGTGACCCTGGTGGCGGTCCTGGTGATGGCCGGCTCGGTTTACGCCTTCACCAAACTGAATGCCGGCGTCACGTTCTTCGTCGACACCGAACCGAAACAGGCCCTGGTCATGGTCCGGGCGCGCGGCAATCTCGGGCCGACCGACAAGCTGGCGCTGGCCAAGGAAGTCGAAACCATCGTGCTCGGGTTCGACGGCGTGCGTTCGGTGTTCACTACGGCCGGCTCCCAGGGCGGCGGCGGGCCCGACATCGGCTCGGGCGCCGGGCTCGATGTGCCCAAGGACCTGATCGCGCAGCTGACCGTAGAGCTCAAACCGTTCGAGGAGCGCCGCAAGGGCGCCCTCATCCTGCAGGACATCCGTGACCGGACCGCGGGTCTGGCCGGCGTCAAGATCGAGGTCCGCAAGCGCCAGGACGGGCCGCGGACGGGCAAGGACATCCGGCTACAGGTGCGCGCCGACGACCGCGATCTTGCGATCGCCGCGGCAAAGCGGGTGCGGGCGCATCTTGAGAAGAACGTAACCGGCCTGATCGACGTCGAGGACGAAAGCCCCCTGCCCGGCATCGAGTGGGTGCTCAATGTCGATCGCGCCGAGGCCGGCCGGTTCAATGCCGACATCACCTCTGTCGGCGCCCTGATCCAGCTCGTGACCAACGGCGTTCTGATCGGCAACTACCGGCCGGACGACAGCCGCGACGAAGTCGACATCCGCGTGCGCCTGCCGGTGGACCAGCGCTCTATCGGCCGGCTCGACCGGCTGCGGCTGCAGACGCCGCGCGGCCTCGTGCCGGTGGCGAACTTCACCTCGCGCACGCCGCAGCACGCGATCGACACGATCATCCGAAAGGACGGCAAGACCTCGGTCTTCGTCAAGGCGAACACGGAAGACGGTGTGCTGGCCGACGACAAGGTGAAGGAGCTGGACGCCTGGCTCAAGGCGGAGAGCTGGCCCGTGGGCGTGCAGTTCGTGTTCCGCGGCGCGGACGAGGAACAGAAGAAATCGTCGGAGTTTCTGACCAAGGCCATGTTCGCGGCCCTGTTCTTGATGTTCATCATCCTCCTGACCCAGTTCAACAGCTTCTACCACACGGTGATCACCCTCTCGACGGTGGTCATGTCGGCGGTCGGCGTCATGATCGGCATGATGGTCACCGGACAGACCTTCTCGGTGATCATGACCGGGACCGGCGTCGTTGCGCTCGCCGGCATCGTGGTGAACAACTCGATCGTTCTGATCGACACCTATCACCGGCTGCGCGAAGCGGGCCTCGATGTTATCGCCTCGGTGCTGCGCACGGCGGCGCAACGGCTGCGCCCTGTGCTGCTGACCACGATCACGACCGTGTTCGGTCTCCTGCCGATGGCGCTGCAGGTCAATGTCGACTTCATTACCCGCAGTGTGCACTTCGGCAGCGTGACCTCGATCTGGTGGGTGCAGTTGTCGACCGCGATCATCGCGGGGCTGAGCTTCGCGACCCTGCTGACGCTGGTACTGACGCCCGTGTGGATCGCCGCGCCGACGGTCTATCGCGAGAAATACCGCAGCTTGCGCGCACGGTGGGTTGCGTCACGGAGCGGGCGCGACGCGGGCGCCGATACCGGGCCGGCACTGGCGCGGCCGGACAAAGCGTCCGAACCGAAGCGCCAGCCCCTGCCCGACGCGGCGGAGTGACGGCGCCACCACCGTCGGTTATCCGAAGGTCTCTAGGATATAAGGTTTCGGCCTTAAGCGGGCCGCCCGGCTACCACCACTGGCAACCGTTCCAGCAGCCGTTATAGCCGCAGCAATTGCCGTAGACACAGGCCTCGCGCCTGGTCTTGGTTTTCTTCGGACGGTCGCCGAGCGCCTTTTGCTGGGCACGGATGTCGTCGGCCAAGGCCTTGTTGCCGGTGCTCTGGGCGATCTGCAGCGCCATGAGCAGCACGTCTTCCGCTTCCAGAACCACAACCCGGTTGCTCGACGCGTTCGACGCGTTGGCAAGCGCGGGACGCATGGTCATGGCCGCGGCAAAGGACGTTTCCATGTCCGAGACGCCGAGCGGGTCGGACAATTGCGCCATCAGCCTGCCAGCGGCCAGAAGGCCTTCCGCGTCGCGCTTCAGCAGCGCCTTGAGCAGAATACCGTGCGCCTCGAACGCCACGGCCATCTCCTGTTCGCTTCTCGGCAGCGACACATCGCCCGCACCGGTCTTCATGGTGGGCTGGTCCGCCACCGCCGGGTGTGAAAACACCACGGGCGCCGCGGCGAGAACCCAGAGCACAGCGGCGGCCATCAGGCCGCTCCGACCAAGTCTGTGTTTCATAGCGTAACCTCCTGCATCACGGCGCACCGGGCCAAAACGAGCCCAAGGCACCTCATGCGTTTGCACAAGATTATACCATCCGGCAGCTAGCTGCCACTTATGCAGGCTGCACTAGACAGGATCGCAGATGAACGCGGCATGAACGACCCGCCCGCCCGACCGCCGATCCGGCGGCTGTGTTCTTCGGCTTCTCCCGCCTTGCACGACCCGCCGTTGGTCTCGCATTGCGACTGCTTCATACAGCTGCAGAACCCATCGATACAGCAGCGGCACTTGTCCTCGCTACATGTCTTTTTACTCTGCAAAAGCGGGCCGTTGGGCCGCGAACTTGATGCGATGCCATAAGACCCGGCATGACCCGCGGACATACCGCATGCCAGATCGGAAAGCTGCGGGCCGTACGGATGCACGCCGCCGGCCCGGACCCCAAACGGCAAGGCCACGCAGGCCGCGCTTAAGACCACAAGAAAAAACAATGTATACAGAGTAAACGACCAATATATCGGACGGGGCCCGACCGAGATGTCATGCCCGTCCTGGGCTATTTGCATCCCTGCCACGCCAAGCGCACGCGAGAAACACTGCCCCACAACCCACAGCGTTGTTTTTCTGGCCCCACAATTTACCACCGATGGGAGCATAAACTCACTCCAGACCGTGCCCGAACGACTATTGTAACGGACAAACTCCGCTTACATCAACACCGCCGGCCCTGCGCAACTCGTCCGCGGTGCCGAGATCGTAATAGGCCAGACGCTGGCAGATCTCGGCCCGGAGATCGTCAAGGCGCCAAGCCGACAGCCAGACGCCATGGTTTTTCGTCGCGGTGACCAGGAACCGGGAGCCGCCAAGGAAAATGGCGTCGGTCACTTCGGACTTGTGGCTCACTCTGGCCATCAGTCTGGGCGCCTCCAGATTGTCATCCCTGATCTGCCAGACCAGCATGGCCGGCGGCGATTCCAGCTCGGCGGCGCCGGAGTCACCGGATTGCGACACGACGGGAACGGCAATCAGGGTCCCGTCGTCCGACACGGCGGCGACCTGGGCCGCCGACAGCGCGTCGACCGCCAGTTCGCCGGGACTGAAGGTCTGGGTGTCCGCAGCGCCGGGCACCCGGTAGGAGATCTCAATCCCACCGCCATCGACCCGCTTGGCCTCGATCTCGGAATGATCGCTGAACCGCCGGGCCGGAATGGACTTGCCGTCCTCCCGCCCGGGCACAAACGACCGGGCCCGTCGGTCGAACCGGTAGCGCACCTGCCGCGCGCCGCCGGCCGTTGTCCGGCGGGTGGGAATGACGCGCACCTGATCGGTCGCCCCTGATGGCACGGCCACAAGAACATTGCCGGTTTCCTCGTCATAGCCGAAGGAAGCTTCCGCCATCGCGCCGTCGCCCGCCAGCTGCGCCAGATGGTGGCCGCTGAAGCTCTGCCAGACATAGATCGGTGAGTTCTCATCGGCTGTACCGAACGGCGCCACGCTGCTGTTGCCGGGTTCCGCGGTTTTGTCGGCCAGACCGCTCCGCGCTTTCATGTATGTGAAAATCCGCTTTCCCGACCGGTCGATCGCCGGCTGAGCCACCACACTATCGGGAAACTCGAACTTCGACACTTCATCCTGCTGCGGATCCAAATAGGCTTCGAAGTAGCCGATTGATGTCACATTTTCCGACGATTCCAGGGCGGCCGCCTGACGCGACGCCGTGCGGCGCAACTTGCTCCACCGTCGCTCCTGCGTGGGCATTTTCCACAAAGCGACACCACCCGTTTCGTCGCCAGCGTCGATCAGAAATCGCCAGAAACAGGTCGGAACGGCCGCCTGTCCCGACTTCATCGGCCAGGCGTGGGCCACCGGTCGTTTCCTGGAGCTGACACCGACCAGGCTGTGCGTTTCCGCGCAATAGTAGAAGGTATCAGGCGAAAAGTTCCTGTTCTTGTCGAGCCTGTAGGCCAGTCGGTGCGACGGTGCCGACGATGACAGTTCGTAGACCCGCAGGTTGCTGCCCTTGTCGCTCGAGTAGACGGAAAGGAACCTGCCGTCCTCCTGATGCACCAGACCGACCAGGCTGATGGTCTCACTACCGCCACTGCTCTCGACGACGAGACCGATCTGGTTGTCGGCCGACGGGCTCACCACGGCGTCTGCACATCGTCCAACGGCGCAGGTAACATAGGTTCCTGTTCTGGTCACAATCGCGATATGTTGAGCATCGGCGCTGAATGCAATCTCCTGGCGTTGTCCGGCCGCGCGATCGAGCGTGACGACATCGAGAACAGAGCCACTCTCGACATCCAGAATTAGAAATTTCTGCAAGACCATGGGCGGGCGTTCCAGGCGGCCGGAAGACACATCGTCCGCTGGAGCGGGCACGGTGACGCCAGCCTCCACCATCATCAGCCGTCCATTCGGACTGAAGCTCACACTGAACACCTGCATGAACGTCAAATCGCGCTCCGCGACACCGAGATCGCGAGCGGTGATTTGCTTGACACCAATCGGCTTGCGTCCACCGACCGCGTAGCGCCTTATCTCTTCTTTCAAGGGGGCCGGCTGGACCACTACCGCGACTGTTTCCCCATCCGGGGCGACGGCAAACGTCGAAAATTGTCCGACAAGCGGCCGAGTCAGCACTTTGGGTATCTGGCTCAGGTCGCCTTGGATGCTGGAGTGGATGTCGAAAGGCGTGCGGTCTACCTCCCTCAGGTAGCTGCGCATCTCTTCCAGATGGAACCCTTCATCCTCGTCAACCTCGATGTTGGAAGCCTTGGCGCCGGCCAGGATCGCGCTCATCTGCTTCTGCCATTGCGAGACGAACTCTTGGCGCTGGAGCAAAAACTGGCGGCCGAACCGCGCCCGGATTAGAGGATTGTAGATTACACGATGGCGCCAGCTCTGTGCGCCACGGGTCAACTGCTCAAGCTGCAGCCGGTTGCGCAAGTGCTCTGTGCGGTCCTCGGCGACCAGTCCAGACAGCCGGTTGCGCAGGTTGCTGAGTTCCCGGATCCTGCGCTGCAGCTGGATCTGCGCATCGGCCTCAACCTTGTCGCGTGCGGCTTTGGCCTCCTTGATCACGGTCTGTGATTCCAACTGCGCCAGTTCGGATTTCTGCCGCTGAACCTGAATGAACCCGAGCGCCACCAGGACGACCGCCAGAACGCCGACACCGGCGACAATGGTCCGCCGCCTGTGCGCCGTTTCAGCCAGGCCCTGGCGCTGCTCGGCCTGCTGGCGCTCCTGTTCGGCCAGCCGCTGGCGCTGCTCGGCCTGGCTTTTCTGCTGTTCGGCGAGCTTCTGCATCTGCTCGGCCTGAGCACGCTGGGCCTCGGCCAGGCGCTGCGCCTCCTCGGCATGCTGGCGCTGCTGCTCGGCCAGGGCCTGCTGGGCTTCGGCGCGGCGGCGCTCCGCCTCCTCCTCCGCGTGCCAGTGCTCCTTGCTCTGGTCGAGAAACCTGGTCGCCGCGTCGAGCGAGCAGAATTGAATGCCGGCGTGCTCCAGCTCGCCGCGGTAGCGGTTGGTCCACAAGGTAGAGGGCAGCTTGGCCGCCTTCACGCCGGCGGCGATGGCGGCGGCATCCCTGTCGCGCAGGTCCTGCAGCCAGGTTTCGTTCTCGTCGATCCATGACTGGCCGAGCCAGTTGGGGCTGGTCTTGCGGTGGAACGCTTTCTGCTGCGCGATGTTGAAATAGGTGTCTTTGGCCTTCTGCTCCCTGGCGACCCAGGTCTGCAGCCGGTCCCAGTTCCGGATCAGCGCCTCGTGGCCGATATCGATCATGGTGTCCTTGTCGAACCCATCACCGTCCAGGCGAATGAACGAGCTGTCCTGGCCGGAGAACCGCGACACCACCAGCTCCAGCTGATTGAGCGAGCGCAGCCCGACGACATTGACCATGTCGCCGGCATGCAGCGGGTCGCGGATGTCCCTGTGGCCGATATCGCGGTGGGTCAGGCGCCGGAACATCTGCTGGGATATCTGCCTGCGCTCGTCATCCAGCCCGCCGTAGATCTCTTCGGCATGTTTGTTCAGGGCGCCGGCAAGCCGGCCGATCTCCTCATAATCGTCGACCCGGAGCGTGTATCCGTCCTCGCCTTCGCCGTCACCCGCACGCTCGCGCGCGAGCGACCACATGCGCATCAGGGCGTGCTGCATCAACGGCAAATGGTCGTGCTCGGAGCGCCGGTCGGCGTCGACCAGGGGCGATACCTTGTCGTGTTTCACGGATCGCCTGTCGATGCGCGAGATCGACCTGATGTCGCGCAGAAGCTCCTCGCACAGAGCCTCGTCGACATCGCCGCCAAAGGCGCGCGCCGGTTCCGTGATCGCCTGACGCATCTCGCCCTCGGTCAGCCGGGGCGTCAGATAGAGATTGCTGTTGATAGCTTCGGGCAGACCGAAGAACCGGGTGCAGTTGCCGATGTAGTCGGTGCGCATGGTCAAGATCACGAACAGCGGCGCGTCCGGATCCTTGAGCACGTCGAGCAGGAGGTTGACATAGCGCACCGCCTCCTCCTCGCCGCCGCGCAGATCGTATCTGAACACCTCCTCGAACTGGTTGACCAGGAGCAGCACCTTGCCCTTGGTGGCGGGCACAAAGGTCCTGACCGCGCGGACCAGGCCGTCGGGGCCCGAGCCGAGCATGTCGCGCACCGGCTGGAAGCTCTCAAGCTCGGGCGCGGCGTCACGATGGATGGCTTCAGCCAGGGCCCTGATCGGCGAACCGCCGGGCGTTGTGACCGCAGTCACCCAGCGGTCGCCGACACCGGCATGAATGCCCTGCTCGAGCTTGGGAATGACGCCGGCGCGGATCAGCGAGGACTTGCCGCAGCCGGAGGGGCCGGTGACCGCAATGAAATGCGACGAGGCCAGCCGGTCGACAACGCTGAAAATCTGCGTGTCGCGGCCGAAAAACAGCGACGCCTCGTCCTTCTGGTAAGGGCGCAGGCCGGGATAGGGTTCAAGCGTCTCGGTGATCGGTGTGACCACCTGGCGCGCCAGCGCCCTGAGATCCCCAAGACCGAACGCGGCGCCGCCCTGTGGGCTCGTTCCAGGGTCTTCGGCCATTTTGCTCAACCGCCGTCTGAGGACGGCTCGCTGATCGACTGAACCCAGTTTGCGAAGGACGCGGGGGTCTGCCGTTCCCTGCCGTCAAACACGAACCGTCCCTCGATCACGTCGCGGCTGAGACCCAGCATTTCGGGAATATAGAGATCATCGAGATAGATCGCGGCAACCCGGCTTTCCTTCGGAATCTTGCGATCGAGCTCGCTGACGCGCTTGGTCAGCCAGCCGAAATCCACCTCGCGGCGGACGAACACCACGCCGCGCGAGTCGCGCAGATGGTCCTCGCGGTGGTCCTTCATTTCCGCCACCGAGCCCTCGGTCATGGACAGAATTGGCTCGAAACCGCCCTTGCGGACCGGCGGCCCGACGAACCGCTCGGCAAAATCCTTGTCGTCGCTGGTGACGTCGATGAACACGGTGGCGCCGTCGTCGCCGGCCGCGCCCTCGAGCCCGGCCATGAAATGCGCCAGGAAGGCCTCGACATCGGCATGCTCGAGCTGCGTGCGGCCCTCGAGAAACGCCCGATAGCTCGCGTTCGAGACCCGCTCCAGCGGGGTGCCCGGATACCACCACTGAAACACAGGCTTGCCGGTCTGGCTGGCATGGTTCGACTGAAACTGCACGAAGCCGCCCTCGTCCACATCCCAGGAGCCGCGCAGGTTGCCCAGAATCTGCACGAAGGCCGTGCTTTGCGGCAGGAAATGCTTGAGGTCGGCATCGATGTCGCCGGTCGAGCTGAAACTGGACGCCGGCACGACAAAGACATTCTGCCCGGCAAGCGCCTCCCTCAGCTCTTCGCAGGGGTCCTCGACGTCTTCGGTTGCGCGCGCCAGATAGACCACCGGGCTGCCGTCGGCGTCGAGCCTGGCGGGATCGCCTTGCGAACTGAGATTGTGCGGCGCGATGGTCTCTTCTTCCGGCTCCTCGATCTCGTCCGGCTTGAGCGCTCTGAGGATGTCCGCGACGTCGTCGGCCAGGAGGTCGAGCATCTCGAAGAAATCCAGATGCTTTTCGGCCCGCGGGTTGGGCAACGGCGAGCCCAGCGGGCGCGACTTCTTGCGCTGCACCTGCTTGAAGAACTCATAACCCTTGAGCTCGGTGAACGCCTCCGGCCATTCGCCTTCTTCGGTCGGATACTGCTTGACGATAAAGGTGCGCTGCTCCAGGGCCGTCATGTTGGACATGGCGTCGATGAACCATGCCGCTTCCTGCAGGCACCAGTCGGACGACAGGTAGAACGGCGACATGATCGGCAGGAACAGGGCCGATTCCGTCACCTCCGACCTGAGCGCCGTTTCCAGCTTGCGGTTGCCCTGAAGCGACGTATCCGTCCAGATCCTGACGCCGGCACTGTCACCCCTGACCACCAGCCGGCCGTTGACCTTGGCGGCCAGATACTGTGCGAACAGCTGTGTCCAGCCCTGATCCTCGCTGTCACGGAACTCCACCTCCTCCGGGCTGTGCACGTAGGAGATGAAAATTTCGTTCCGAAATTCAGGGAGATAAGCCATTCAGGAACCGTTGAATGTGAGCATAACCAACCGAACAACATAATGCGCAGAAACGAGAATTTGCGTCAACGGCGCGACCCTGCCCCGACAACAGCGTTTCAGTCATATTTGCACGGAACCGCACACCGGACGATTCATTACGAGTTTATCACTTAATGTGCACGCCCGTGAAAACAATGTTTCTGCGGGTGTGCGCCGGCAGAAACACTTGAAACATGAAACTGCCGCCGCTGAAATTCGACTGAAACATCGCCTCCCTATTTCGCTCCCGTCACCATTCAATCGCACCAGGGAGCGATCCATGCATACGGCACACATCGCGTTCGCCGCGCCGCCCTCCCCTCACGCCGCCGCACCCTTGCGCCTGCTTCGCGCGCTCCGCCGCCTGGCACGGCGCGCGCGCGGCCCTCAGGGGCTTCGCACACTCCCGGCGCACGTTTTGAAAGACATCGGGCTCGGCCAGGCGGACGTCATGACGGCTGCAGGCGAATGAGTTCGCGGTGTGACCCGTGCATCGGCGCGGCCTGACCAAAACCATCACTCACATCACAGGAGCCAGCCAATGGCCAAGTACAGACACGGACTGCCGCAGCTCACGGGCGAGCTGTTTCTCACAGATGGCGGGATTGAAACCTGCCTGATCTTCCATGACGGGTTGGACCTGCCGGATTTCGCCGCCTTCGACCTGTTCAAGGACGGTGCCGGCCGCGCGGCGCTTGACCGCTACTACCGGAACTACATTTCGATCGCCCAGAACAACAGCGTCGGCTTTATCCTGGAAAGCGCCACCTGGCGCGCGAGCCCGGATTGGGGCTCGAAACTCGGCTATTCCAGCGCCGCACTCGCCGAAATGAACCGCACCGCGGTCGCCCTGCTGCACGACCTGCGCGGCGAATACGAAACCGCCGACACCAAGGTGGTGGTCAGCGGCTGCGTCGGCCCGCGCGGAGACGGATACGACCCGGACGAAATCATGACCGAGGACGAGGCCGAGAGGTATCACGCGTTCCAGGTCGGCGCCTTCAAGCAGGCCGAGGCCGACATGGTGACCGCGATCACCATGACCCATGTCGAGGAGGCGGTCGGCATCACCCGTGCCGCGCAGGCGGCGGACATGCCGGCGGTGATTTCGTTTACGGTCGAGACCGACGGCCGCCTGCCGACAGGTCAGACGCTCAAGGATGCCATCGAACAGGTCGATGCCGCGACCGGCGGCGGCCCGGCCTATTTCATGATCAACTGCGCCCACCCGACCCATTTCAACGGCGCGCTGGCCAAGGGCGAGACCTGGATCGAGAGGATTCGCGGCATCCGGGCCAATGCCTCGACCATGAGCCATGCCGAACTAGACGAAGCCGAAGAGCTCGACGACGGCAACCCGGGGGAACTGGGCGGCCAGTATCGTGCGCTCAGGGACCGTATGAGCCACATCAACGTGCTCGGCGGGTGCTGCGGCACCGATCACCGGCACGTGGAAGCCATCTGCCACGCCTGCGCTGCCTAGAGCATGTCTCCCGAAAGTGGGCACCGGTTTCGGGAAAAAGACATGCTTTAACAAAGAGCTAGGGCGATGACGCGAATCAGAATGATCGCGACACGCTCTAGTTACCTCCAGCGCCGGCCCACGGGAGGCGCGCCCTGCGCGCCTGCGCGGATGCGGGACCGTTTTGCACCGAGCGGTCACCGCATCCGCGTCTCGCCTGTCCCTCGCGCGGCCGCCATCCGCCCCCTTGGCCACCTGTGACGTTTGTGCAACAGCGGCGCAAATATGGCAATTCCTGGTGCAGCTCCGCTGGAATCCCTCCCGTAAAGCTGTTCTACTGCTGCCGTGAAGGACGGAGATGCTTCGATTCGTGTCGAAAGCCTTCGAAATGCGGCGGCCAAGGGGCAAATTCATGAAACGATCTGTATTATCGGCAATCGCAAGCTTCGCGTTGCTGGTCGGGGCGATGGCATCAAACGCTACAGCTCAGGAACCCCCGAAGTGGCAGGGGCTGTATGGCGGCTTCTATACCGGCTATGCGGCTCTGGGCAACGACTATACGGACTCCGTACTCGGCTCGCTCGACCTCGACATCGACGGTTGGATCAACGGCCTTACCGTCGGCATGAACTGGCGTCACGGCCAGTTCCTGTTCGGTATCGAGGTCGACGGCGCGATCGTGGATGCCGGCGACGATGTCGCCTGTGCGGGCGGGCGGTGCAGAGTCGATTGGAACTCCTACGGCTCGGCGCGCGGCCGCATCGGCTGGATCTTCGGCGATGAGGACGACTATGCCGTCTATGTGACAGGCGGATTCGCCGCTGCGGATTTCGACGCCCGCAGCACGCTTGTCGGCGGCAACGGCTATACCGAAGCCGGCTGGGTGATTGGCGGCGGAATTGAGGCCTACGTGTTCAACACCAATTTCATTTCGAACAAGATCGAGTATACCTACTCGGACTTCGGAAATGGTCACTCCTTCCCGATCGGCTCCGCGGACACGGCGGACATCGAGTCAGACGCGCATATCCTCAAGATCGGAATGAACATTCATTTCTAGTCGGAAGTTCTTTTGATGTTGGCCTGAGTGCGCCCGGCGGCTATTTGCCGCCGAGCGCACGGTATATCTTGGTGCCGGGGCGGCCGGTCTGCCGCATGCCGAACTTTTTCTCCGCCTTCTTTATCGCCGCCATGGTGATCGGACCGATACGGCCATCGGCCTCGCCGATGTCGTAGCCGTTCTTGATCAACAGCTTCTGCAGGTCGAGCCGCTGGGCGCGCGACAGGCCCGGATCGTTGGTTGGCCAGGGCTTCCTGAACGGCCCGCCACCCTTGAGACGCTCAGACAGATGGGAGATGGCAAGGGCATAGGCGACGGCCGCGTTGTAGGAGTAAAGCGCGTTGAAGTTGCGGAACACGAGAAATCCGGGGCCTTTGGGGCCGGCGGGCAAAATCAGCGCCGCCTTGCGCTTGCCGCTGAGTTTCTTGCCGTTCAGGCGTTTGATGCCGCGTTTCGACCAGGTCGCCATCGATGCGCGCCGCTTGCGGCCCGACTGTCCCTTGTAGCCCTTCGGCACGCGCACTTCGTAGCCCCAGCTCTGGCCCGGGCGCCAGCCGGCTTTCCGGATGAAATTGGCCGCCGACGCCAGGGCGTCGGGCACCGAATGGACCAGGTCGCGGCGCCCGTCGCGGTCGAAATCAACGGCGTAGCGGACATAGGTGGACGGCAGGAACTGGGCCTGGCCGAAGGCACCCGCCCAGGATCCGCGCAGGTCTTTCAGCTTGAGATCCCCCCGGGTGACGAGCTTGAGGCCCTGAATCAGTTCGTTCTTGAAGAATTTCGGCTTGCGGCCCGCGCAAATGACATTGGCAAGCGCATGGGGCAGGAAAAAATCGCCCTTGATCTTGCCGAAATCGCTCTCGACCCCCCATAAGGCGGTAATCACATGGCGATCGACGCCATAGGCCTTCTCGACCGCACGCAGAGTGCCGTCATGCTTTTTCATCATTTTCCGGCCCGTGGCGATGCGGACATCGTCGACCAGGAACGCCATATAGTCCCAGATCGGAATCTTGTATTCGGGCTGGGTGCGCGAGAACCGCACGGCCTTTTCGTCGAACGTGACGCCGTCCAGGGCCTGAGCGGCGACCGACCGGTTGACGCCGGCCTTGATGGCGGCGCGCTTGAGGCCCGCAACACAGCTCTTGAGCGATGCCGCCCCGGCCGGCGCAACGTGGAGCGAGGCGACACCAAAGATCAGGCACAGACCGGTCACGAGCGCGCGCATGGGACGACAAAGAAAGGCCGGAAACAACGTCATGCCGAAACTCCGCTTTAGGGTCTTTGTTAAAGCATGTCTTTTTCCCGAAACCGGTGCCCACTTTCGGGAGACATGCTCTAGTGTTGAGATCCGGGATCAACCGAATGGGGTATTGGT
>JBPCWF010000128.1:0-4648 GCA_051009775.1 Hyphomicrobiales bacterium
CCGTATTTCCGCCCCTGCTCGACATCCAGAACGTGCACGATCAGCGGATTGAAACGCGGCCGGCCCTTGGCCTCGAAGATCGCCGCCACGGCCTCGTCACTGGTCGCGTCGGCGCCGAGCCCGTAGACGGTTTCGGTCGGAAAGGCGACCAGTTTTCCGGCGCGCAGGGCGTCCGCCGCGGCGTCGACCATGCGATGCCGGGCCTTGCGCTCCGCCTCAAGCTGTTGCGTGCACTTGTCCATTGACCTGATGCCCCGGACCGATAGAGTCGAAGGCTCCGCAGTCGATCCGCATAGTGTAGGTTGCGTGTCAATACGCGGCCAGGCACATCGCGTCAAGCGAGCCTCGAGGAGCAAGGCATGTCGTTCTCAGCCCATATCGACGATCTGAAATATTCCATGAACACCATAACGGGCTTCGCCGATCTGGTCGAAAACGACACTTTTCCGGAGCTCAGCAACGACCTTGTCGACGCCATCCTGGGCGAGGCCGGCAGGTTCGCCGAGGAGGTGCTGGCGCCGCTGAACGAGGCCGGCGACAAGCACGGGGCGAAGCTTGAGAACAGCAACGTGACCACCGCGCCCGGCTGGAAGCAGGCCTATGTCGACTGGGTCGCCGGCGGCTGGGGCTCGCTCCCCTGTGAGGCGGAATTCGGCGGCCAGGGCCTGCCGATCACCATGAGCCTCGCGGTCCAGGAACTCTGGAACACGGCCAATTCCGCCTTCGGCATCGGCACGCTCCTGACCCAGGGCGCGGTCGAGGCCGTGGTCGCCCATGGCGCGCGCGACCTGCAGGAGAAATTTCTGCACAAGATGTCGAGCGGCGAATGGATGGGCACCATGAACCTGACCGAGCCGCAGGCGGGATCCGACCTCGCGGCGCTGCGCGCCAAGGCCGAGCCCCAGGGCAACGGCACCTACAAGATCTCCGGCACCAAGATCTACATCACCCATGGCGAGCACGACCTGACGGAGAACATCATTCATCTGGTTCTGGCGCGCCTGCCGGACGCGCCCGCTGGAACCCGGGGCATTTCGCTCTTCCTGGTGCCCAAGTTCCTGGTCAATGACGACGGCTCGCTGGGCGCGCGCAACGACGTCAAATGTATCGGCGTCGAGGAGAAGCTCGGCATCCACGGCAGCCCGACCTGCGTCATGGCCTATGGCGAGGCCGGCGGCGCCACCGGCTGGCTGGTCGGCGAGGAGAACCGCGGCCTCAATTGCATGTTCACGATGATGAACAATGCCCGCCTCCATGTCGGCATGCAGGGGGTGGCGATCGCCGAACGTGCCTTCCAGCAGGCGCGAGCTTATGCCCAGGAGCGCAAGCAGGGCCGCCGCCCGGGCGTCGACGGCATGGTGCCTATCATCGACCACCCGGATGTCCGCCGCATGCTGATGACCATGAAGGGGCTGACCGGCGCCGCCCGGGCGATCTGCTTCGCCACGGCGCGGGCGATCGACCTGTCGAAATCGGCGAGCGACGAGGCCGAGCGCGAACGCAACGACGCGCTCGCCTGGCTCCTGACCCCGGTCGCCAAGGCGTTCGGCACGGATATCGGCTGCGAAGTCTCCTCGCTCGGCATCCAGGTCCATGGCGGCATGGGCTTCATCGAGGAAACGGGTGCTGCCCAGCACTTCCGCGACGCCCGCATCACACCGATCTACGAGGGCACCAACGGCATCCAGGCGATCGATCTCGCGACCCGCAAGCTGCCCATGAAAGGCGGCGAAGTGGTGCAGGCCTATATCGCGGAGCTCAAGCAGACCGCCGAGGCGGTGCTGGGCTCGAACGATCCGTCGTTCGGTCAGATGGGCTACCGGCTGAGCGAGGCCGTGGAGGACCTGGAGGCCGCGACCGAATGGATGCTTGAGATCCAGCAGGACGATGCCGACCAGGCGCTCGCCTCCGCCACGCCTTACCTCCGTCTGTTCGGCCTTGCCGCCGGCGGCGCTTATCTTGCGCGCGGCGCGCTCGCCGCCTCCCAGGCCGCCAATGGCGGCGGCTCCGATGCGGACGCCGCCCGGGTTGCGCTCGCCCGCTATGTCGCGGAGAACCACCTGCCCGAGACCAAAGGCCTCAACAGTATCGTGCGCGGCGGCGCCCAGGCGGTGCTTGGCGCAACACCTGAACTCATCGCTCTTTAATCTCGTAAGGAATCGCAGTAATGGCGTCACTTGAAGGAAAGACCCTGTTCGTCACCGGCGGCAGCCGCGGCATCGGCCTCGCCATCGCGCTGCGCGCCGCGCAGGACGGAGCCAATGTGGCGATCGCCGCCAAGACCGCGGAACCGCATCCCAAGTTGCCGGGCACAATCTTCACCGCGGCCGAGGATATCGAAAAGGCAGGCGGCAAGGCATTGCCGCTGGTGGTCGATATCCGCGAGGAGGAGATGGTGGTCGACGCGGTGGAGAAGACCGTCGAGACCTTCGGCGGTATCGACATCTGCATCAACAACGCGAGCGCCATCCAGCTTACGAACACGCTCGACACCGCCATGAAGCGCTACGATCTGATGCACCAGATCAACACCCGTGGCACGTTCATGGTGTCGAAATACTGCCTGCCCCATCTGCTCAAGGCGGACAATCCGCATATCCTCAACCTGTCGCCGCCGCTCGACATGGCGCCGCGCTGGTTCGGGCCTCATGTCGCCTACACGATGGCAAAATACGGCATGAGCCTGTGCGTGCTCGGCATGGCGGAGGAGTTCAAGGAACAGGGCGTCGCGGTCAATGCGCTCTGGCCGAGGACCACCATTGCCACCGCCGCGGTCAAGAACCTGCTCGGCGGCGACAAGATGGTGCAGGGCAGCCGGACGCCGGAAATCATATCCGATGCCGCCCATATCATCCTGACCAGCCCCGCGCGCGAGTTCACCGGCAATTTCTGTATTGACGACACTCTGCTCGCAGCCCATGGAGTGACCGACTTCGACCGCTACCGGGTCGACCCCAGTGTCGACCTGTTCCCGGATTTCTTCGTGCCCGCGGACTCCGAGCCGCCGGTGAGCCTCAAGGCCGCCGAATGAAAGTGCTTCCATGACCACGCTTGTTCTGTCCCACCCCGCCTGCATCGAACACCAGCCCCCCGAAGGCCACCCCGAACGGCCAGACCGCCTGCGCGCGATCATGGCCATGCTCGAGGCCGAGCCGTTCCATGACCTGGTGCGCGAGGAGGCGCCCTTGGGCGCGATCGAGGACGTCGCCCGCGCCCATCCGCAGGACTACATCTCCCTGATCGAAGGCTCGGTTCCAGACCACGGCATCGAGCCGCTCGACCCTGACACCTGGATGAGCCCCAAGAGCCTGGAGGCCACCCTGCGCGCCGTGGGTGCGGGCACCCGGGCGGTCGACGCGGTCATGAGCGGCGAGGCCGACAACGCCTTCGGCGCCGTGCGCCCGCCCGGCCACCACGCCGAGGCCAATCGGGCCATGGGCTTCTGCCTGTTCAACTCCGTCGCCATCGCGGCCCACTATGCCCGCGCCAGACACGGCATCGAACGGGCGGCGGTGGTCGATTTCGATGTCCATCACGGCAACGGCACGCAGGACATCTTCTGGAACGACGAGAACCTGTTCTATGCCTCGACCCACCAGATGCCGCTCTATCCGGGCTCCGGCAGCCGCCAGGAGACCGGCGTCGGCAACGTGTTCAACGCGCCGTTGTCACCCGGTGCCGGTGGCGATCAGTTCCGCGATGCGATGGAAACCGTGGTGCTGCCCGCGCTCGATGCGTTTTCGCCCGACCTCATCATCATCTCCGCCGGCTTCGACGCCCATCAGCGCGACCCGCTCGCCAATCTCAACCTGACCGAACAGGACTTCGCCTGGGCGACGCTCAAGCTGATGGAAATGGCCGACCAGTATTGCGAAGGCCGCATTGTCTCCATGCTCGAAGGCGGATATGACTTGAAGGGACTGGCGGCATCCTGCGGCATTCACCTGCAGGCGCTGATGCATGGCGGCGTGCTCGACAGTTAGACGGAACGCCACCGGACAATCAACAAGAGCTTGGAGCGCCCGATGGCGGACGAAGAAAAACAGCACAAGGTCGACGACATGAGCTTCGAGGCTGCGCTCGAAGAGCTTGAGACCATCGTCAACAAACTCGAGAGCGGCCGGGTCGACCTGGAAGCCTCGATTGCGATCTACGAGCGCGGCGAGAAGCTGAAAGCGCGTTGCGAGGCGCTCCTGAAAAAGGCCGAGGCGCGGATCGAGAAGATCACCCTCAAGCCCGACGGCACGCCCGGCGGCACCGAGCCGCTGGAGGTCGAGTAACCGCAGTCGTCCGATCCCCTTGCTCCGTCGCTCTCGCCGTTCAACATCGTCAATCGCCTGCCCCGGACGCGATTCGGCAGGTGCGTTGAGGCCACCTCAAGCAAACGCTGCCTCTTCGTCACTGCCGCGAAAGCGGGAGCCCATTGGCCGTCCCTTCGTTTGGTGCCACCGCCAGTGGATTCCCGCTTTCGCGGGAATGACGATTGGTTGTGCACGTGCCCCGGACCCGATCCGGGGCCCAGGGCAGCAATCCCAGGCCGTGCCGATTTTCCCTGGCTCCCGCATCAAGTGCGGGACACAAGTGGCGGCATTCGCTGGTTGATGACCACCTCCCCCGCCAAGACCCGGCTGGACCTGGCTCTGGTCGA
>JBPCWF010000129.1:0-3060 GCA_051009775.1 Hyphomicrobiales bacterium
AGGTGGGCATTCCCGCTGCGGCGAAACGAATCAACGATTATCCGCACCAGTTTTCTGGAGGCATGCGACAGCGGGTGATGATTGCCATCGCGCTCTCTTGTACGCCGGATCTATTGATCGCCGACGAGCCGACCACCGCGCTCGACGTGACGACCCAGGCGCAGATCCTCGAACTGATCAAGGATATCCAGAGGCGCCACGGCACCGGCGTCATGTTCATCCCCCATGATTTCGGCGTGGTGGCGGAGGTTGCCGACCGGGTAGTGGTGATGCAGAACGGTCTGGTGGTGGAGCAGGGCCCGGCCGGGCAGGTTCTGAGCGCGCCCGAGCACGCCTATACCCGGATGCTGATCGGCTCGGTGCCCAGCCTGACACCGCCGGAACGCAGCGCGGTTCGCGATGCCGAGGTGGCGCTCGAGGTCCACCGGATGGATAAGACCTATGACTCCGGTGGCTGGCTCCGTAGCGGCCGACGTGTCAAGGCCGCGCAGCAGGTCGAGCTGGTGGTGCATCGCGGCGAGACTCTCGGCGTCGTCGGCGAGTCCGGCTCCGGCAAATCGACGGTCGCGCGCTGCATCGTCCGCCTGATCGACCCGACCGGGGGCGAGATCCGGATCGCCGGCGAGAACATCGCCGGGCTTTCCCATTCCGGCGTCAGGCCCTACCGGCGCGACGTCCAGATCGTGTTCCAGGATCCTTACCGTTCACTCAACCCGCGCCGCACGGTGGGCCAGGCGATCGTCGAGGGGCCGATGAATTTCGGTCTCTCGCGTGCCGACGCACTCGAGCGCGCGGCCGAACTCATGCGCGTGGTCGGTCTGGCGCCCGAGGCGCTGGAGCGCTTCCCGCACCAGTTCTCCGGCGGCCAGCGCCAGCGCATCTGCATCGCCCGCGCGCTCGCCATGGAGCCCAAGGTGCTGATCGCCGACGAGGCGGTCTCGGCGCTCGACGTGTCCGTGCAGGCCCAGGTGCTGGAGCTCTTGGACGATGTCCGCCAGCGCTTCGACCTCGCCATGCTGTTCATTACCCACGACCTGCGCGTGGCGGCCCAGATTTGCGACCGGATCATGGTCATGGAACATGGCGTTGTGGTCGAGCAGGGGGCGACGCAGCAGGTCTATGCCGAGCCGGCGCATCCCTATACCCGCGCGCTGCTCGATGCGGCGCCCGGCCGCGACGTGGTGTTCGGGTCGGGGTGAGGGGGCCGGCTCAGGCTCCCGCGGGCGCGCCGCGCCCGTCGAGCGTGCCGAGGGCGCCATAGAGGTCCGGCCGCCGGTCCCGGAACACGCCCCACATTTCGCGGTGATGCCGCACCGCATCCAGATCGAACGTGTGGACCAGCACGGTCTCGTCCGTCCGGTTGGCCTCCTCGACTTTGACCCCGGTCTGGTCGGCGATGAAGGACGAGCCGTAGAATTCAGTCGCCACGGCCGGACCATGCCTGGCCTCTTCCCGGCCGATCCGGTTTGAGGCGACCACCGGCATGACGTTCGCGGCCGCATGCCCGCACATGGCGTTCTGCCAGTGTGTCGCGGAGTCGAACTCCGGGTTATCGGGTTCCGACCCGATGGCGGTCGGGTAGAGCAGGATCTCCGCGCCCTGGAGCGCCATGCAGCGCGCGGCCTCCGGGAACCACTGGTCCCAGCAGATGCCGACACCGATCCGCCCGTGCTGCGTCTGCCACACCTTGAAGCCGGTGTCGCCGGGCGAGAAATAGGTTTTCTCCTGATAGCCGACCGCATTGGGAATGTGGCTCTTGCGGTAGGTGCCGAGAATCGAGCCGTCGGCATCTATGACCGCGATGGAGTTGAAGAACACGGTGCCTGAACGCTCGAACCAGCTGGTCGGCAGGACCACGCCGAGTTCCCCGGCGAGCGCGGACATGCGGCTCACCACCGGGCTGTCCCCGAGTTCCCGGGCAAGCTCCAGTTGGTCCTCGTTCTGTTCGATGCAGAAATAGGGTGTCGCAAACAGTTCCTGGATCTGCACGATCTGGGCGCCGCGCGATGCGGCGTCGCGGATCAGCCTTTCCGCCTTGTCCAGGTTTGCCTCGATATCCCACGTGCAGGCCATCTGCGTGGCGGCGACCGTCACTTCTGTCATGACACGGCTCCTTAATTCACGGAATCACGGATCAGCGGGCAGGTCGAGCAATGGATGCCGCCGCCGTTCAGTTGCACCTTGTCGTAGGGCAGCGTCACGATTTCGATGCCATGACTGTCGAGCGCATCCTGCGTTCGCGGCGAGGCGCCCTCCGGCATCAGCACCCGGCCCGGGCGCACCGCAAGACCGTTGACGATCCAGCTGTTGTCCTCCGGCGTCATCTCGATCGTGCGGATGCCCAGCTCTTTGAGCTTTTCGAGGAACGAGAAGGGCAGGCCGCGCGCCCAGACCAGCGCCAGATCGACATCGATCATCAGGAAATGCCCGTCGATATGAATGTCGTAACCGCGCAGGTCGACCACATGCAGTTCGACGCCCTGATACCTGAGCACGTCGGCGACCTGGGCGATGCCGTCGTCGTTGATCCGGATGCCCCGGCCGATCACGGCGTTTTTCGAGTTGAGCCAGGCGAAACTGCCGCCCTCGACCATGCCGGTGCCGTGCACTGTGCGCAGGATCGGCATGCCGAGCCTGGCGAGCGCGCGGGTCACGGGCAGTTCCTCGCCGTGGCGCATGCGCGGCGCCAGCCGGGTGACGACCGAGCCACCCTTGACCGAGAAAGAGGAGTCGCGCGTATAGACCGACTTGAACCGGCCGTTATCGACACCTTCGAGATAGATCACCTCAACGCCCTCGGCCCTGAGTGCCGCGGCCAGTCCGTCGTGCTGCGCCTGCATCTCCTCAAGCGGCGGGATGGTTTCGCTCTGCCAGTACCAGCCGGCATCGAGGTCGCCGAAGGAGTTGGTCTCCTCAATCCGCTTGGTCGGGTCGATGACATTGAACTCCTCGCCCGGCCGATGCATCAGCACGGCGCGGACCTGGCCGACATCGTTGTCGCAGCCCCAGTTCCGGCCCCACAGCCGCTCCGGGCGGCCGGTGTCTTCGAATGTGGTCTCC
>JBPCWF010000130.1:0-5515 GCA_051009775.1 Hyphomicrobiales bacterium
CACTGCTCGGTCCGGGCGTGCGGTCGATGGAATGGATGATGGCCGCCGCCGAGGTCGAAACCCCGGGCCTGCGCGGCCTGGCGCGTGCTAACGGCCTCTTGTTCGTGTTCCTGTCGGCCTATCGCACCTGGCTCGAGGACGACGATCCGGGTCTCGCCCCGACCATGGCCACGCTCGACCGGCAGTTGCGGCGCGGCGAGAACATGCTCAAGAACGCTGATATGCCGATCGGGCTCGGCCGGGCGCTGTTCCAGGTCGCCTGCAACCTCAGAAAAAACCGCAAGCAGGCCACGGACCCGGGCGACGCCGAGGCCACGCCCTCGACCTGAGACCCGCGGTTTCCTTCAGAATTTACAGGGACGACAGACAATGAGTGAAACCGGTGCGCCGACAATCAGCTTTGACGATTTCCTGAAAGTCGACATCCGCGTCGGCACCATCATCGAGGCCGAAGAGTTTCCCGAGGCCCGCAAACCTGCCTATGTGCTGAAGATCGATTTCGGACCGGAGATCGGCATCAAGAAGACCTCCGCCCAGATCACCGCTCACTACACCCGCGACGAGATCATCGGCCGCCAGGTCGCCGCCGTGATCAACTTCCCGCCGCGCCAGATCGGAAAGCACATGTCGGAGGTCCTGACCCTCGGTTTCCCCGACGGCGACGGCGAAGTGGTCATGATCGGCGTCGATCATCCGGTGCCCGACGGTGGGCGGCTTTACTAAAGCATCGCTAACGCGTGATCACCAGAAAGTCGGTACCGTCTATGGTTTCGCGCCCGGCGCCCTTGTCGGTGACGATCAGCGATGAGCCGGGCGTGAGCATCGCGCCGATCTGCCGGCGGATATGCTCGGGGACTTCAATCCGGTCGAGGACATCACGGGCCGACCCGTGGTCCGGCACGATCGCCAGGTCCGTGTCATCCACGACCGTCACTTCCGAGCCGCCCTTGTATTCGCTGTACTCGGTGTCCTCGCTGTCTGAGGCGTAGTGCTGCAGCGTAACGCCGGTCCACCGGGCGGTGAGCGCGTCGGCCTTGAAATGCATGGCGGTGTAAAGATGTGTGCCGATCGGCTCGTCCGGATTCGTAATCGTCACGGGCGCGTGGAAGATCTCGCGCATGTTCTGACGGATATAGATGTGGCCGGTCGGATAGCTCCACTCCCCGGCCGCGCCGTTGAGGATTGCGATCAGCTCGGGCGAAACTTCGCCGGTGACCGGCAAGCGCTTGAACGCCTGGAACTTCTCGATCGCACGAATCGTGTCCCGCCCGATCACCCCGTCGATGGCGCCCGGCCGGAAACCGAATTCCGCAAGGCGCCGCTGTACGTCCCTGATCTGCTCTTCCCTGTTGCGCAGGGTGATGAGGACGCGGATCGGCGCATCGGTGCCCGGTTTCGCGCCATGGAACCGTTCGCGCTCGGCATGGGCCGCCGCCCTCTTCACCGATTTGGTCTTCGCCGGCTTGGCGGCCTTTGGCTCGCTGGTCGCCACGGTGCGCAGATGCGTGCCCTCGAATGCCGGCTCACCCGGTGTCGAAACCGCCTCCGCGGATTGCCCCGGCGGTTTGGTGGCGATGTATTCCGGGCCGAATATGGTCGCAAGCGGCGCCGGCTGGAACAGCTTCGGATGGTCGATGATCTCAAGCGGCGCGGCGGCGTTCGACACCACCACATGGCCACCCTTGTCGGTGATGCCGTAGAGATTGCGGGCGAACTTGTGCGGCATGCGGATGCAGCCGTGCGACGCCGGATAGTCGGGCACCTTGCCGGCATGCAACGCAATGCCGGACCAGGTCAGCCGCTGCATATAAGGCATCGGCGCATCGTCATAGAGGTTCGAGTAGTGCCGGAGCTTCTTCTGAAGAATGCTGAACACGCCGGCCGGCGTGCGGTATCCGGGCTGGCCGGAAGACACACGCGTCGTCGCGATCTCGATCCCGCCCTTGTAGACGGTCATGTTCTGGGTGGGCAGGGAGATGACGATCTGGACCGGTTCGCTTGCAGGCAGATCGGGAACATTCGCCAGCAACGGGTTGGGGCCGGTCGGTTTCTTGGGCCTGTATCGGCGTTTTCTGGCGCGGCGCTTCTTGCGGTATTGGCGCTTGCGATACTGTTTGCGATTGTAGGACCGGTGGCTCTTTTGAACCGAAAACAGGTCGTCAAAGAAGCCGGCTCTTGCCGGCGCAGACCCCGGTACCGAGAAGCCGAAGGCCACGACAAGGCCAATCAGCAAACCGAACAAAACCAATCCCACTCGTCTACGCACGCCTACCCCGTGCACTCTTACGCTACCGTCCACCATCCCTGAACTCCGGATACTCTTTTTCTGTCTACGCTACAATCTGGCCAAATACGCGGCAGTACACAAAACCAAGCCCGGTAAAACCATGTCACTCACGTGACCCTAAAGTGGTAACCTTCACGGACCCGACGTCAAGCCGGAATGCATCTCAACAACCGGAATTTCCCCCTCGCTCCCGATTAGTTGAACATCGTTGCAGGAAAGCAACATCCGCCGACGGCACTTCCATATTGCCAAACGCAGGCACCATCCTGCAAGAGTTCAATCCGGTTTTCAGTGACTTAGGACACAAGTTAGAGCATCGTTTCTTCATGTAGGATCATTTGACCGGTTTTCGCGTCTGCTGGCGAGACACGGTCCACGCCGTGGTCCGGGCCGACCACAAGTGGAGCTCAACGACGTCCAGCGGGCGCAAAATACCGGTCAAATGATCCCAAAAAACCGGTCAAACGATCCTATATGAAGGAACGATGCTCTGATGCACCAAACGACACGATCCTATGGCGGCATGGTGGTCGCGCCGCATCATCTGGCGGCCGAGGCCGGCGCGCGGGTTCTGCGCGACGGCGGCAATGCCATCGAGGCGATGATCGCGGCGGCGAGCACCATTGCGGTCGTCTACCCGCATATGAGCGGCCTCGGCGGCGACAATTTCTGGCTGATCCACGAACCGGGAGAGGCTCCGCTCGGCATCGATGCCTGCGGCGGCGCGGCGGCCCTCGCCGACATCAAGTTCTACCAGGACCGGGACTGCGGGCGTATTCCCGAGCGCGGCCCCCTCGCCGCCCTGACCGTTGCCGGAGCGGTCTCCGGCTGGCAGATGGCGGCTGAGATCAGCGCAAACCGCTGGGCCGGCAAAATGCCCATGGCACGGCTGATGGAAGATGCCATCGCCCATGCCGGGGACGGTTTCGCGGTGACCCGCAACCTCAGCGCGGACGCGGCGGCAAAACTGGCCGAGGTCGGGGACCAGCCGGGCTTTGCCGGCATATACCTCACCGACGGCGCACCGCCGAAGGAAGCCGCGCAGCTCACGCAACCGGCACTGGCCGCCACTTTGCGTCATCTGGCCTCTTCGGGCCTCGACGATTTCTATCGCGGCGAGCTCGCACGCGCCATGGCGGACGAGCTTGAGCACGCCGGCAGCCCGTTGCGGCTTGCCGACTTCGAGCGCTACCGGGCCCTTGCCGTGACGCCGCTTGCGCTCGAGGTTGCCGGCCACCGCGTGTTCAACATGCCGCCGCCGACCCAGGGCCTGGCGTCGCTCCTGCTGCTCGGCGTGTTCGAACGGCTCGGCGTCGGCGCCGCCGAGAGCTTCGACTACGTGCACGGTCTGGTCGAGGCCTCCAAGCAGGCATTCCGTATCCGCGACCGTCACATCACCGATCCTGACCATATGGATCCCCCGGCGGCCGGCTACCTGGAGCCGTCCCGCCTCGATGCCATGGCCGGCGATATCGACATGAAACATGCAGCCCCCTGGCCGGACGCCGACCCCGCCGGCGACACGGTCTGGCTCGGCGCCGTCGACGGCCAGGGCCGCGCCGTCAGCTTCATTCAAAGTCTCTACTGGGAGTTCGGCTCCGGCGTGATCCTGCCCGGGTCCGGCATCACCTGGCAGAACCGCGGCACGAGCTTCAGCCTCGACCCGGCGCATCACAACTGCCTTACGCCCCATCGCCGCCCGTTCCACACCATCCAGCCGGCGCTCGCGCATCTGTCGGACGGGCGCGTCATGCCCTATGGCGCCATGGGCGGCGAAGGCCAGCCGCAGACCCAGGCCATGCTGTTCACCCGCCATGTGCTCTACGGCCAGGATCTGCAGCAGGCCGTGACCGCGCCGCGCTGGCTCCTGGGCCGCACCTGGGGCAGCGACACCACCAGCCTCAGGATCGAGAGCCGGTTCGATCCCGGGCTCTATGAGAGCCTGGAGGCTGCCGGGCATGCCGTTGAAATCATGGGAGAATTCGAAGAAGTCATGGGTCATGCCGGTGCCCTGGTCCATCATCCCGACGGACTGATCGAGGGCGCCTCGGATCCCCGAAGCGACGGCGCCGCATACGGATTCTAGGGCCAAGCAGACGAAGCTTTCGTCATCGGTAAGGGTGCGCGCCCGGCGGTTCGTTTTACGCAGATCTGCGGCAAGCGATGTCGTTTGGCAGGCACTAAAGTTCGTTTTTACGCTTGCCAAGCCCCTCACAAAAAGTCGATGCTTGCTCACGTCAAAACAGGTAAGGAGGGGAGGCCTGCCATGTCCGACACCGGCAAGACTGCTATATCCATGAATCTGGTCTTCGTTGTTTCGATGGCGTTTTGCGTCGTTATCGGGGCGTGGGGCCTGATCGATCCCGGCAGCATGACCGGAACCATGCTGGGCTTCACCAACTACATGCTGAAAAGCGGAAGTTGGGCCTGGCTGTTCATCTGCACCTGCTTTCTGATCCTGAGCGGCTATATGGCGTTCGGCCCCTACGGCCACATCCGCCTGGGCGCGGATGACGAGGAGCCTGAATTCTCGACGCCATCGTGGATCGCCATGCTGTTCGCGGGCGGCATGGGCTCAGGCCTCCTGCTCTGGGGCCCGGCCGAACCCATGTACCACTATATCTCTCCTCCGGGCATGGAGGGCGGCACGGCCGACGCGGCGCGCCAGGCCCTGGTCATCACCAATCTGCATTGGGGCCTGCACGCCTGGTCGATCTACGCGATAACCGCGCTTGTGATCGCCTATTTCACATTCCGGCGCGGCGACAAATCGATGATTTCGACGCCGATCAGATATCTGTTCCCCGGGAAGACCGGCGAGTCCGTCGGCAAGCCTGCCGACATTCTGGCGGTTCTGTCGGTCGTCTTCGGTCTTGCCGGGTCGCTGGCAATGGGGACGCTCGCTGTGCGTTCCGGTTCGTTCTACGCCTTCGGCACATCGGAAACGGTGGGCACATCGCTGACCATTCTGGCGATCCTGTTCGTCTGCTACATGTTGTCGGCTACAACCGGCGTCGACAAAGGCATCAAGATCCTGTCCAACGTCAACATGGTAATCGCCATCGCGATCATGCTGCTGGTGCTGTTCGCTGGCCCAACGCAGTTTATTCTTGAGGCGTTCATCGATTCGATCGGCGCCTATGTTTCGAGCATCATCACCATGTCGTTCAAGCTGTTTCCGTTCGAGGGACTGGCCGGCTGGAGCGCCGGCTGGACGCTGACCTATCT
>JBPCWF010000131.1:0-2673 GCA_051009775.1 Hyphomicrobiales bacterium
GCACCATGGTGACCAGCATGACCCAGAGTATGGTCTTGCCGAAGCTTGCCAGCATATGCACGCGCCGCGTGGTGACGATCTCGGCCACCGCCTTGACGGTGCAGATGCCGGCGCGGTGAGCCGCGAAGCCCAGCGTCGCGGCGAGCAGGAGAGAGACGGTGAAGACCGGGACGGAAGTCATGGGAGTGAATGGTCCGGTGGTGGCGCGGGTGACATCTTAAACGGAGATGCGGCTGCGGCGTGGAGGTTACATGTTTCGGATGCGTTATGTTTGGACCGCCCAATTCCCCCAGGCATCTGCCATCCACGCCCATGCCCGCTCCCGGACCAGATCCGTGACCCGCTTGTCTTGGTGTACGGAGCATCTGTGGTGTTTCTAAAACAGTTGAATCGATAGAAATCGAATTACTCGCTTAAAAAGATACACATACCCGCCTGCTATTATGCCTCAACAAAGACAAGAGCCTGAGGACAAGAACAATGAAAAGGCCGGTGGTGAACAGGCTGTGTTCAGCCGTTCTGCTTGCATTATTGGTGATGGCGGGAAGAGGGGCGGTCCAGGCGGCGCCGGATGCTGAGAGTTATGTCAGCCGGATTGCCGACAGGGTTGTGACCGCGGCGCACAGGGAGCCCGTTGCGGAATTCCGGACGATTTTTCAGGAACACGCGGACATCGCGGCGATCTCCAAGGTGGCCGCCGGTCGTTACGGACGCGTTATGTCGCCGGTCGAGCGTGACCAGGTCAAGCGGTTCGTCTCGGCATCGATCGGACAGGCCTTCGCGAGTTACTCGGGCTGGCTCCGGGGCGAGCGCGTCGAAGTGACCGGCAGCCGCGACAAGGGCAACAGCACGGTCGTGGTGTTCAGCAAACTGGTCGGCGGCTCGGTTGACGAGATCAAATGGAAGCTCGCCAGAAGCGATGACGGGTTCCAGGTGCTGGACGTCAATATCGGAGGGCTCTGGCTGTCGATGCAGATGCGCTCCATGCTGTCGGCCCGGCTCAAGCGGGCAAGGGGCGACGTCACGGCCGCGCTTTCCGACTAGAGCATCGTACCTTCATATGGAATCATTTGATGGCGCCAAATCAGGTCAAATGATCCCATATGAAGGAACGATGCTCTCGGGACAGTCCCCCGGGGCCGCAATTTTGTCCAAGACGCCCCGGCGACGAAGCGCTAGATTCCGGCGCATGGAACTGATCACGCAGGAACAGTCGCTGGGCACCATGCCCCTGGCGGGCGGGGAAACCGTACGCCTGTGGCGGGATGCCCGCTATGACGCCCTGGAGTGCATCAGCGCAACCTTTCACACCCACGAATATGCCCGCCATACCCACGAGACCTATGTGGTCGGCATCATAGAAGCGGGCTGCGAAACCTATTTCTGCGAGGGCGAGACCTACTGGGCCGGGCCGGGCGATTTCTGCATGGTCAATCCGGAACAGGTCCATGACGGCGCGCCCCATGACGGCGGCTACCGCTACCGCATGATTTATCCGACCGTCGGCTTCATGACGGAGATCGCGGAGGATGTGTTCGACCGGCCCTGCAGTGACCCGCCGGTGTTCCGGTCGCCGCGCGTCCATGACCCGGAACTTGCCGTGGAGTTTCACAAGGCGCATGTGGCGCTCGAGGCGAGCGGCGATGTGCTCGAGCGCGACGAGCGCATGATCCTGGTGCTGGGCAAGCTGCTGGCGCGGCACGCGGGCGCGCCGTCGTTCCGCTCAAGCCGTGGCGAGCGCTCGGCGATCGGCCTGGCGCGCGCGTTCATCGAC
This sequence comes from Hyphomicrobiales bacterium, assembly GCA_051009775.1. Classification (GTDB taxonomy): domain Bacteria; phylum Pseudomonadota; class Alphaproteobacteria; order Rhizobiales; family JAJFHB01; genus JBPCWF01. The sequence goes on from JBPCWF010000131.1 coordinate 1,775, forward strand.
GAGAATTACGGCGACGAGATCGGCCTCGACGTCCTGGCCGCGGTGTCGCGTTTGAGCCGTCATCACTTTATCCGGGCGTTCAAGCGCGAGACCGGCATGACGCCGCACGCCTATGTCACCGATCGCCGGGTGCGCGAAGCCCGCAAGCTGCTGGCCGGCGGCATGGCGCCGGCCAATGCGGCGGCGGTCTGCGGCTTTTACGACCAGAGCCACCTCAACCGCCTGTTCAAGGCGCGGGTCGGCGTGACGCCCGGTGCCTTCCGCCGCGCGTGACAGCACTTTCGTCCAAGACCGGCCACGCAACACGCTCTATCTGCACAACAGTCATCATGCGATGGAGTGCCTGATCCCATGTCCACCCATTCCGTTTCGGAGTTCCGTGCCGGCGTCGTCGCCATCCTGCCGGCGGCCGTTGCCGTCGTGCCGTTCGGCCTGCTGCTCGGCGCCCGCGCCGTCGAGCAGGGCCTGTCCGTGGCCGAAGTCGCCCTCATGGGCGCGACCGTGTTCGCCGGCAGCGCCCAGTTCGTGGTCATCGACATCTGGACCGAACCCGCGCCCTGGTTCCTGATCGCGCTGACCACTCTCCTGGTCAACATCCGCCATGTGCTGATGAGCGCCTCGATCGCCGGCAAGCTCGGCGGCTTCGCGCCGGCGTCGCGGCCGTTCGCCGTGTTCTTTCTCGCCGACGAGGTCTGGGCCATTGCCGAGCGCCGCGCCCAGGCCGGCCGTCTGACGCCCGCCTATTATGCCGGGCTTGCCGGGCTGCTCTATGTCAACTGGGTGTTCTGGACGGTGGCCGGCGCGCTCGCGGGCAGGGCGATCGCCGACCCGCATGCGCTCGGCTTCGACTTCGCCTTCACCGCGATATTCATCGGGCTCCTGACCGGCTTCTGGCGCGG
>JBPCWF010000132.1:0-4246 GCA_051009775.1 Hyphomicrobiales bacterium
GAAAGACCGCTTGCAATCAATCACTTAAGTCTTTAGGACAGGCAGTGGAGAGGTGGCCGAGTGGCTGAAGGCGCTCCCCTGCTAAGGGAGTATACCCCAAAAAGGTATCGTGGGTTCGAATCCCATCCTCTCCGCCATCCCTTCAAGAAGTGTTCGATTTATCAATCGGTTAGGGCTGTTTTTGCCGAACCTGTTTCTGGGATTCGGCAATTTCTGTTCCCGATTCACCCTTGGCTCGGTCGCTCAGTAGATTCTGGGCCTGCTCGGCGAGCCGGCGTTTGTTGGCCTTCGCCGTGTACTTCGACGCCTCTTGATCCGTGACGTGACCGGTGACGCTCTTGATCTGCTCGTGGCTCGCGCCGGCATCCGCCAGGCGGGTGCCTGAGACCTTGCGCAGCCCGTGCGCCGAGCAGTGCGGCAAGCCCGCTTCATTGCAGCGCTTGCGAAACCAGTTGCCGAATGATCGACCGTCCGCAGACCGCGCTCCTCCGCGCCCCGTCACGAGGCGCGGAAATCGGGGAAACGGTCGCCTGTGTAGACCCGGGGGGCCGCGGCCGCATATGCCGCCGCGACGCGCATCGCCGTTTCGTCCTGATACGAATTGGCGACGATCTGCATGCCCATCGGCACTCGCTGCGACGTCAGTCCCGTCGGCACGTTCACCACCGGATACCAGTTGAGCAGATTGTAGATCGGCGTCAGCACAATTCCGGCAAAGCCATGCACCGGCACGCCGTTGATGGTCGGTTTGGCGGTGGTGAAGTCGTAGTCCGCATCGACATGCGGATCGGCATGGGTCGGGTTTATGATGACGTCGTAACCCTTGCTCCAGACGTTCTCGGTGTAGAGCCTGTGGAGCATGATGGTGTCGGCTTCGACCGCGTTGGCCTCGCGCGGTCCGTATTTGCCGCTGGTGCCTTTCTCGGTGAAGTACCGGCCGTAGGTGGTCATCTCGTCGACGCGCGGCAAGTTCTTGTACATGGCGCCGCCCATGGTGCCGGAGAAGGCCATATGCGCGAAACCCTCAGCGACATCCTCGCCATTAATATCGAGCCGGAAGTCGAGACGGTCGACCTGGGCGCCGAGATCGCTCAGGATCTTCACGGCCGCGTCCGTGGCGCTTCTGATCTCTGGCGTGACCTGCGCCCAGCCCTGGTCCACCATGTAGGCGATCCGCATGCCCTTCAACGAGGGATAGAGCAGCGGCAACTCCACGTGCGGCATCGTGGACATACTGTCGGGGTGCGGGTGGGCGATGACATTCTGCATGCGCACCATGTCTTCGAAGGTCCTCGCCATGGGTCCGCTGCCCGAGAATGGTGCCAGAGGTAACAGGGTCGGTACGCGTCCGAACGGCGGTTTGAAGCCATAGCCGGCCGCCCACGCGATGGGAATGCGGATCGAGCCGCCCATGTCGGAGCCGGTCGCGATTGTGCAGAACCCGCCCGATAGCGCCGCACCGGAACCGCCAGAGGAAGCGCCCACCGAGTATTTCAGATTCCACGGGTTGCGTGTGACACCCCACAATTTTGTCCAGGTGCAAAAGTGCAGGTAGAACTCAGGCACGGTCGTCTGGATATGCAGGATCGCGCCAGCCTCCTGCAGCCGCTCGGCGATCGGATCGGTCTGTTGCAGCTTGTTGTGCTTCAACAGAACCGAGCCTTCTGTCATCGTCCAGCCGGCCAGGCCGTGCTCGTCCTTGACGCCGACCGTGATGCCGTCCAGCGGCCGCGCCTTGCCGGACCGCCAGCGTACTTCGGAGTCCTTGGCCGCCTGCCGGGCCGCCTCGTAGTGCTTGTAGGTGATGCAGTTGACGTCGCCGTTGAACCGCTCGATGCGCTCGATCTGGGCCTCGAGGACATCGACCGGTGACAAGGCCCCGGTCTTGAAGAGCTGCAGTTGTAGCGACCCCGGCATGTAGGCGAGTTCGTCGCCCTCGACCGTTGCAGCGATTGCTGAGCCGCCAGCCAGGCCTGCCAATGCCGTTGCTGTGGCGGCGCCGGCGCCGGCGACGAACTGGCGTCGATTCAGGTATTCCTGTTCGTTAGTCTGCTCTGTCGGCATCTGAGGCACCTCGCACGTTAGCTTTTTCTGGGGTCCAGTGGTGTGATTTGGCAAAACTATTCAACAGCCGGGATATCAACGCGGTCTCAAAATAGTGCCCAAGACTTTTTCTCTCGCTGCTTCGCACCTAGAGCGTGTCGCGATCATTCTGATTCGCGTCATCGCCCTAGTTCCTTGTTAAAGCATGTCTTTTTCCCGAAACCGGTGCCCACTTTCGGGAGACATGCTCTAGCTACTGAAGTATTGTTTGGGCCCGTGCACGCCCATGGTGCAGACCTCAGCTTGGAATGCAGAGACAACGCCTCTCGGCATCGAGACGGACTACTCTAACTGTGCCTCGGATGACCGTTTCTGGCACGTAATCCCCGTCTTGAGCGGCTCGAAATCGTGGCAGCTATCGGGTCGACTCCGGACAGTTTCAGATTTCCTGTCACGCCAGAGGCCGCGGGTTCAAGTTAGACTCTGAGCGATATCAGCCCTTGGAACCATGTGAGGCCGGTTAGATAGCTGGGGTTCGGCAATCTAAGAAAAAGCGCAATGAATTCAACGACCCGCTAAGTGCTGGTTCGGCAATAGAGCTAGTTGTTTTCATTGCATTTTTGTATTCCCATCCTCTCCACCATCCCCATAAAAGCGGCACAGCTGCCAGGGTACTGCCTGCGCCGGTTGCCCGGCGCCCGACAGGTCCGCCTGTCGGGGAGCGGGCAGAAAGCAGCAAGATATTCCGGATGTCGGCGCTGGCGTGGCGCGGCGTCATCGACTAGGATCCCGAATAGCTCCAAATTGCAGGAGCGGGGGCGGGGAGGCGTTCGACCAGGAGTGCATGACACAGTGATTCAGTCCCGAGTTCGAGTTTGGTCGCCGCGGCCGCAGCGAGGCTCATCTCCACGCAGGGCAAGGAAGCTCTGGCGCGGTCCAATGTACAAAGGCACGGTCGTCGCATGTCTCGCGCTGGCCCTGCTAATGCTGTCCGACGCAGGACAAAGCGCCTTTGCCCGCAGCATCTATTTTCCCAATGTGATCAGCCACTTGAAGCTCGACGCTCAGCAGCGCCCGAAGGTGCAGCGCATCCTGAGCACGAGTGAGCGCGAAGCGCGCGCGGCATTCGCCAAGCACGGCATAAGCCTGACGGCCAAGCCGGAATTCGACAAACTGGTGAAAGCCCGCCACGACCTGGAGCCGATCCAGAAGCGTGAGCGCAACCAGCTCAAGAAGATCCTGACCAAGGAACAGTTGAAGATCTACGACCGTATCATGGAGCTCACGCAGGCGCGTGTCATCAAGGCGACGCGCCGCGACGCCAAATGAGCCGGCGCGTCCTTCACCGCCAGTGAGGACGGCCGATTGTCCGGTCGTCCTGGCGCCTTGAGGTGATGCGTGATGCAGCCGTGCGCTGGCCAATGCGCTCCCGCGTGCTAAGGTTGTGCGGGAAGAAAAACGGCCCCGGGCGGTGAGCGGGGCCGGACGTGTTCCGAAAAACAATCCGAACAAGCGAAACAGGGAGCAAGCGAATGATGAGAGTGTTCAAGGCGATGGTGCTGGGCGCGGGCCTGATTGCGGCGGGTTCCGCCGGGGCGGGCGAGCTCAAGCTGCCCGGACAGCTGACCTGGACCGCCTATGGTACGGGGTCGGCGGGCTACAACCAGTCGGTTGCCATCGGTGCTGCGCTCAAGAACGCCACCGGCACGAACCTGCGTGTGCTCCCCGGCAAGAACGACGTCGCGCGGTCCGAGCCGCTGCGCCAGGGCAAGGTGCAGTTTTCCGCGACCGGCGTCGGCGGCTCCTTCATGGCCCAGGAGGGCGTGTTCCAGTTCGGCGCCAAGAACTGGGGACCGCAGGCCATCCGTGTGCTGATCGCCAATAATGGCGGCGCCGTGGGCCTGGCGCTCGGTGTCGCCGCCGATGTCTGCGAGAAGGTCGGCAAGCCCAAATGCGAAGGTTTTGAGTATTCCGACCTCAAGGGCATGAGGGTCGCATGGGTCAAGGGCGCGCCCGCGCTCAACGTCAACAACGAGGCCTACCTCGCCTATGCCGGGCTCGGCTGGGACGACGTCAAGAAGGTCGAGTTCGGCGGCTTTACCGATTCATGGAAGGGCATGGGCAACGGCCAGGTCGACGCCGCCTTCGCCTCGACCAACTCCGGCCGCGCCTACGAGCAGGCATCCTCGCCGCGCGGGCTCTA
>JBPCWF010000133.1:0-3718 GCA_051009775.1 Hyphomicrobiales bacterium
TTGCGCCTAGCCGGCTGACCTGATTTGGCGCCATCAAATGATTCCATATGAAGGAACGATGCTCTAGCCCGCAATACGTTCTGCCTTCGCGCGCGCCCGGTCCATGAACTTTGCCCGATCATTCACCGCGCGCTTGTGAAAGCCGCCGCCGATCGGTCCGTTATCGTCTCGAACCTCGATGCGGAACGTTAAGAATACGGCCGTCGACCTGCACCAGTTCGACGGCCGCTCTTAAGGTCATCCCGACCGGACTCGCCGCGTTCCGATATGAAGGAACGCTGCCCGGTGCTAGTCGATCACCCCGCAGGCCTGCCGGCCGGAACTGTCGCTCTGGGTGTCATGCACCATGATGGAGCGGTTGAGCAGGTCGGCGAGCGTCAGACGCGGTGCGATCACCGCCTGGGTCGCCGTGCCGTCGCCGGCCACCGCTAGATCCGGCAGGTCGCCCAGATGATAGCCATAGGTCTTGCCGTCCACTTCGAGGAACAGATGGCCACCCGCGCCGAGCCCGGCGACCACGACACCGTCCTTTTCGCCCGGTCCGCAGCCGGGTTTGGAATGCACATGGAAGGCATGGGGTCCCGGCGTCAGGTCGCGCAGATCGGGTGTCAGCAGCAAGGCCTTTTCCTGCGTGCCGGCGACGGAGATCTCGGTGTTCTGGGCCTTGATCGTGCCGACGAACTTGCCGACGCCGTCGGGCGACGTCTTGTGCACGTGGATGGTCGCCTCGGTCTTGTTTTCCTCCCAGCTCAGGAAGGTTCGGAACAGCTTCGTCTTTTCTTCCTGCGACACCTCGCCCGTCTGTCCGGCATTGCGCTGCTTGAGGAAGCCCTCAAAGCTCAACCGCAGCTTGGACAGGGCGTGTTCGCCGGGCACCGACGTTCCATAGACATCGAGCCATTCCTTGGCCGGTCCGAACCTCTCCCAGCCCGGCATAAGCGCGGCCAGATTGACCTCGCGCCATTTCGGGTGCCGCGGCGACTTGCGCAACTCGGCAAACTTGCCGAAGAACGACTTGACGAATGTGCTGACCCGCCTGTAGCGCACATGGCTCCTCGGCCAGTTGTACATCGCCATGACCACATTGGTCGCGAGCGTGTCCACGGTCGTGCCCGCCGGGATCAGATTGGGATAGTCCTCATTGGTCAGGCTTGCCGGAAGGTAGAGATTCTGCAGCCCGTCGGCATAGTCGATCGACAGGAGTTTCAGGCCGTCTTCGGCGGAGAGGGTCGAGATGACGTCGTTAGGCTTGGCGTTGACCATGACGGTCGCGGCAATCTCTCCCGTCTTGAGCTGGTGGAACGCCAGTGCGGGATCGAGATAGACCGGCTGCACCGGGATGCCGAGCGTCTCGAACACGAGCTCCGGAGTGGCCTTTTTGCCTGCCGCGGCACGGCCGAAATTGACCCGCTTGCCGACGAGGTCGTTCATGCTGGCGATTGACGATCCGGCGAGCACGTGGATTTCTTCGAGATAGAGCTTCGAAATGAAGCGGATCCGGTTCTCGACATTGCTGTAGACGCGTTGCTGCTTGGCATAGGACAGCACATCGGAGCGGACGAAACCGACATCGACCCCCTTGAGATAGAGCAGGTCGGCCACGTTCTGCATCCCGCCGCCGCTCAGCATCGGCAGGATCCTCAGCTTTTCAGGGTCATCCAGCACAAGCGCCAGATCGGCTGCCAGCTGCGCGGATGTGTCGCCGATGCCGCCCGACACAACCCTGACCGTAATATTGTTCTCACGCGCCACGATCTGGTCGTGGCTAAGATTTTGCGCCGCCGCGCCGCCGGCCGCGAGACCGAACGCAACGGTGATGGCCGCAAAAAAGATGCGAAGTGCAGAAGCCATCGGCTTGCTCCCAAATCCTGTTAGACTTTTTTTTGAAGAATGACTCAAGGCCCGCTAGTTGATCCGAGCCCCCGGGCGCCCGTCAGGCGCACAACACGCAGAGCGACAGGCCTGTTTCACCTCGCCTCTGCGATAGAACGATTAGTACGCAAATTAGGCGAAATGATGAACCCATATTACAAGCCAATGATGATATTGCAACTTCCGCAAGAATAGAGCGTCGGGAAAATGGCACGCCCTTCAGTTCGTCTACCAACGGTCGCGCCTTCATTTGAATTCGCGACCGGTCTTGGGCGCTATGGTCCGGAACTACACGTTTCAACTGTCACGTGCAGGCCGGCCCGCGAAGCGCCGCGGAGTGTGAGAAAAACACCACACACGTCGGAAAAGTTGCCGTTGGCCGTGATAGCCCTTGGCGTCGGCGGTCCGGACTCGGTAGCGTTGCAGCGGGGCATATCCGCATCGGCCCAGGCAGCCGGTTCGTTCAAAGACCATCACAGACCTGCAGGGGAGCATTCGGCAATGCCGCGCGTCAGAAGTTCACTGTCGGACACGCAATGCGCGGCGCTCGAGGATTTGGCGAATGGGCCGCTGACCCAATATCGTCGCGGCTATGCGCCGGCCCGGTGCGGGCCGTTCCATTCGGTGCGCACCATCAGGGCGCTTGAGCGCGCCGGGTTGGTCGCCGTCAGCAAGGCCGGACTCAAGGCGCGCCGGCTCGACGTCGACAGCCCCGGATCGGATCGGGCGGAAGCGGGTCCGGCGAACGGCCGCTCCGACAATGACTGATCCGCGGCCGTGACCGGCAGAAAAATTAACCGCGAGCGAGGTGGAACTCCACTTTCTCGCCGAATTTTCGACATAGCGTGCGCCGCATAAAGCGGCGCGTGCCTTACTTCCGAACCGGAAACCACCGTGCAGTCGTCACGGATCTCCGTTCGAGCGGCGTCGCTTTGTGCTGGAGAGAGGGCCGGGCGGTGTACCGGCTTCTCGGTCCGGGGGTGAGTGAGTTGGTAAGTGAGTATGCGGTATGTACACGCCATTCTCCCGCCCACCGGGACTGTGTTTTTTCGTCAAGATGATGACTGTCGGCTTCGTCGGGTGCGCCTTTACGGGCCTAATGTCGAGCCTGGTTGGAGCGCAGCCCGTGCCCCATCGGCAGGATCAAAGAACCGTCACCATCGACATGAACCAGCTGTCGTTCAGCGCCAAGACGTTGACGGTCACCGCCGGCGAGACGGTCAAGTTCGTATTGCGCAATTCCAGCTACATCCCGCATGACTTCACCATTGGCACGGCGCTCATGCAGAAAGGCCGGCGTGCCGTGATCTCGGAACTCAGCGAGGCGGGCCTGCTTGAAACGTCCGGCAAAGACGTTGCGGCTCTCAACGCGCCGAACGCGGTGCTGATCCCGCCGGGCGAAACCAGGGAAGTGACGTGGACCTTCACGCGGACGCAGGACCTGGAGTTCGGCTGCAACGTGCCCGGCCATTACGAGTTCGGCATGAAGGGTAGTTTCCGGGTCCGGCCGTCGAGCGATCCGGCGATCATGCGCGCCAAGGCGGGCGCGGCGAAAGGCAAACTTGCGGCATGGTTGTCGAAACCCGCGCCCCGGGTCGAGCCTGCGACAACCCCGAAGCTTGCCAGCTATTCGGCCGCGGCCAAATTGACTCCCGATGTCGATGTTTATGCCGATGACGGCGTGGCGGCGGAGACCAAGATCGCGCGTGTCGCGCCCACGGTACCGCCGGCCAAAAAACCGCGGAGCGTTCGCAAGAACAAGAAAAAGACCAAACGGGCGGCGCGTGCGAAGAAAAAGGTCGCCGCGACGGTAAGGCTGATCAGGGGCGCGCGGGCTGACGCAGGC
>JBPCWF010000134.1:0-5213 GCA_051009775.1 Hyphomicrobiales bacterium
GCCCGCGCCCGGTTCGAGACTGTGCCGCTCAACGTGTCGTTCCGCTCGACGCCTTTGATCCTGCACGCGGTCGACCGCGTCTTCGAGACCGACCAGGCCCGCAAGGGCGTGACGCGCAGCGGCGACGTGCCGCCGCATGAAGCCAAGCGGGCCGGCCAGCCGGGTCTGGTCGAGATCTGGCCGACCGTCAGGCCGGACGAGACCGACGAGCCGGACCCGTGGGATGCGCCGCTGGACTGGGAGGGCCCGACCAGTCCCAGGGTGCGGCTCGCGGAGCGCATCGCAGCGCAGATCGACGGATGGCTCCAGAACGAAGAGTTGCTCGCGTCCAAGGGCCGCCCGATCGAGCCCGGCGACATCCTGATTCTGGTCCGCCGGCGGGACACGTTCGTCGATGCGGTCGTGCGGGCGCTCAAGCGGCGCCAGATCCCGGTGGCCGGTGCCGACCGGCTGGTGCTGACCGATCATATCGCGGTCAGGGATCTCCTGGCGCTCGCCCGCTTCGTGCTCCTGGCCGAAGACGATCTGACGCTGGCGACCGTGCTCAAGAGCCCGCTGCTGGCCCGGCCCGATGCTTGCGCCTTTGACGACCGCGATCTGTTCGACCTAGCCCACGACCGTCCGGGTGCGTTGTGGACGGTGCTTGCGGACCGGGCCCGCAGCGATGCGGCCATGGCGCATGCCCATGTCCAGCTCAAGGCCTGGCGCGGCCGGGCGGACTGGCAGCAGCCTTACGAGTTCTTCAGCCAGGTGCTCGGTCCCGATGGTGCGCGGCGCCGTTTCGTCGAGCGCCTGGGCACCGAGGCCAACGATCCGATCGACGAATTTCTCGGCCTCGCCCTGCAGTATGAACGCCAGCACGTGCCGTCGCTGCAGGGCTTCCTGCATTGGATGACCGCGGCCGACACGGCCATCAAGCGTGACATGGAGCACGGGCTCAACGAGGTCCGGGTGATGACCGTCCACGGCGCCAAGGGGCTTGAGGCGAACATTGTTTTTCTGCCCGACACCTGCACCGTGCCGGACCGGCGGCACGATCCCAAGATCATGCTGCTTCCCGACAGCGCGGGGCCCAGGCCGCTCCCCGTCTGGCCGATCGCCAGGGCTTACGAAACCACCCCCGTCGCAGAGGCCCGGGCGGTCTATCAGATCGAGCGTCTGGAGGAATATAACCGCCTGCTCTATGTCGCCATGACCCGCGCCTGCGACCGGCTCTATGTCGGCGGCTACGAGACCAGGAACCGCCGTGCGGCCGGCTGCTGGTACGACATGGTGCGCGATGCCCTGAAGCCGGAGGCGCAGGAGATCGCCGATGCGCGCGGCGACGTGTTGTGCTGGCGTCTCGAAGATACCGGCGCCGGAGACCTGGAAGAAGACCGCACGGCCCACGACGACCGCTTCGCGCCGGAGCAGCCGCCGCCATGGGCGCGGACCGACCCGCCGCCCGAGCCTGAAGTGCTGCGCCCGCTCGCCCCGTCGCGTCTGGAGCAGGTGACGGACGGCTCATCTCAGGACGCCGGGGAACAGACCGTCCTGTCGCCCTTGCGGGACACGGATCAGGACCGGTTCAAACGGGGCCGGATCATCCATGCGCTGCTTCAGATCCTGCCCGGCATTGAAATGTCCGAGCGCACGGTCCGGGCCCGCAGATACGTCGAGCAGGCGGGGTTCGCGCTCTCGGGCGAGGTCCAGGACGAAATCCTCGGCGCCGTGTTCGGTGTCCTGGACGACAGCCGGTTCTCGTCCCTGTTCGGACCGGCGAGCCGCGCCGAAGTGCCGGTCATTGCCCGTCTGGCGGTCGCGGGCAGGGAGCTTGTCATCTCAGGCCAGGTCGACCGGCTTGTGGTGATGGCGGACGAGGTCCTGATCGTCGACCACAAGACCAACCGGCCGGCGCCGGCCAAGGTCGAGGAGGTGGCGCCCGGCTATGTCCGCCAGCTCGCCGCCTACCGCATGGCCCTGGCCGCGCTTTACCCCGATCGCACCATCAGGGGCCTGCTGTTGTGGACCGACGGACCGATGGTGATGGAGATCCCGCAGGCCGCGCTGGACCGGGCTCTGGACCGGTCGGGCGGATAGTTCACAGTTCATTCACATCGAACGATCGCCCCCTTGACCCGGCGCACGGCACTGCCTACGTTCCTGCCACGGTCCGCTCGTCAGTTGGCGGGCGAATGATATATGCGCGGACGGGCGAGCGCGACGGAGAGGTTGATATGACGACTCAGACGGTTTCGGACGACAGCTTCGAGAACGATGTTTTGAATTCATCGGAGCCGGTTATCGTTGACTTTTGGGCCGAGTGGTGCGGGCCGTGCAAGCAGATCGCTCCGGCGCTCGAAGAGATCGCGGGCGAAATGGGTGGTCGCCTCAAGGTGGTCAAGGTCAATGTCGACGAGAACCCGAGCACGCCGTCGAAATACGGCGTCCGCGGTATCCCGACGCTGATCATGTTCAAGGACGGCCAGGTCGCCGACACCCAGGTCGGCGCGCTGCCCAAGGGCAAGATCCTCGAGTGGATCGAAGGCAACCTCTGAACAGGTTTCGATGCTGATTTCGGGCGGGCTCCAGGAGCCCGCCTTTTTGGTTTTCAGGCGGCATCCGTGGCGGAAGCCTCGTCGGCGGCGAGCACATGGCCGGCGAGATAGAGCGAGCCGCAGATCAGGATTCGCGGCGGCTGGTGCGGATCGATCGCTGCGGCCACAAGCGCCGCCTCCAGCGAACCGGCAGGCTCCGCATCGAACCCCAGTCCCCGTGCCGTTTCGCTCAGCTCAACGGCCGGCAGCGCATTCTCCTCGCCCGGTATCGTGATGGTCAGGATCTTGCGCGCAAGGCCTGAGAAGGGTTTGAGGTAACCCTCCGGGTCCTTCGAGTTCAGCATGCCCATGACCAGCACCAGGGGGCGGGGCACCCGCTCCTCGAGTTCGGCCAGGCTTTGCGCCAGCGCCGCCGCGGCCGCCGGATTGTGCCCGCCGTCTAGCCACAGTTCCGCATCCTCCGGTGCAAGCTCCACATAGTGCCCCGCCGTGAGCCGTGTCATGCGCGCCGGCCAGTCCGCATTCACGAGGCCGGTTTCGATATGTTTCTCCGATATCGTGAACCCGCTCAGGGCGCGAAGTCCGGCGACCGCCGTGCCCGCATTGCACAGCTGGAACCGGCCGGGCAGCCGGGGCAGCGCCAGGTCGATCAGGCCCGATGCGTCCTGGTAGACCAGCCGGCCGTGTTCTTCATAGGCCTGCCAGTCCTGGCTGCTGATGCTCAGGGGAGCGCGGACCCGCGCCGCGCGGCGCTCGATGACATCGCGGACCGCATCTTCCTGAGGCCCGACGATGCAGGGCACGCGCCGCTTCAGGATACCGGCTTTCTCGAACGCCACCTCCTCGACCGTCTCTCCGAGGAACTGCTGGTGGTCGAGGCTGACCGGCGTGATGATCGTGAGCGCGGGCTGGTCGACCACATTGGTCGCGTCGAGACGACCGCCGAGGCCGGTTTCGAGCAGCACGATATCGGCCGGGCGGCGTGCGAAGCACAGGAACGCGGCCGCCGTGGTGATCTCAAAGAAGGTGATCGCCGCGCCCTCATTGGCCTGTTCGCATTCCTCCAGCAGCGCCACCAGCTCCATCTCGTCGACGGGTGTGCTGTGGCCCTTCCGGGCGACGCGGATCCGTTCGTGAAACCTGACCAGATGGGGCGAGGTATAGGTGTGGACGCCGTAGCCGGCCGCCTCGAGCGCCGAGCGCATGAAGGCGATCACCGAGCCCTTGCCGTTGGTGCCGGCGACATGCACCACCGGCGGCAGCGCGCGTTCCGGGTGCCCCAGCCGCTCAAGCAGGTGTTCGACCCGGTCGAGCGACAGGTCGATCACCTTGGGGTGCAGCTTGAGAAGCCGCTCCAATATGGCGTCGCTTCGGGCCATGGTCCGGGATCAGGTCTGGGGTTCGGCGGGTTCGGTTTCGCCGTCGGCCTGCTGTTCGGCCGGCGCGTCCTCGACGTGCTCTATTTCCTCCTCGACCGGCTCATCCTCCGCAGCCGGCGCCTCGATGCCCAGTGGCGCGGCGCCGGGCGCGTTGGACAGGAGCTGGACCAGCCGGCTCAGCGTGTCGCGCAGCTGATGGCGGTGGACCACGATGTCGACCATGCCGTGTTCCAGCCGATACTCGGCACGCTGGAAGCCGTCGGGCAGTTTCTCGCGGATCGTCTGCTCGATCACGCGCGGGCCGGCAAAGCCGATCAGGGCGCCGGGCTCGGCGACATGCACGTCGCCCAGCATGGCGTAGGACGCGGTCACCCCGCCGGTGGTCGGATGGGTCAGCACCACGATATAGGGTAGCTTGGCCTCACGCAGCTCCTGCACGCCGACCGTGGTGCGAGGCATCTGCATCAGCGACAGGATGCCTTCCTGCATGCGCGCGCCGCCGGCTGCGGCGAACAGGATGAACGGGTTTGAGCGCTCGACCGCGGCGCGCATGCCGGTGACGATCGCCTCGCCGGCCGCCATGCCGAGAGACCCGCCGAGAAACGCGAAGTCCTGGACCGCGGCCACCGTCTCCATGCCGTCGAGCGTGCCCGCTCCGAGCAGCACCGCATCGTCGAGGCCGGTCTTGGAGCGCGCTTCCTTGAGCCGCTCCGTGTAGCGCCGCTGGTCGCGGAACTTGAGCGGATCGAGCGGCACCTCCGCGACCTCGATTGTCTCGTATTCGCCGTCGTCGAACAGCATCTTGAGCCTGGTCGGCGCCGCCATCCGCATGTGGTAGTCGCTGCCGGGAATGACGAACTGGTTGGCTTCCAGGTCGCGGTGGAACACCATCTGCCCGGTCTCCGGGCATTTGATCCACATGTTGTCCGGCAGTTCCCGCTTGGCCAGAAGACCGCGGATCTTGGGCCTGACGACATTCTTGATCCAGTTCACACCAGCTCCTCTCAGGCGTCCGCGGCGGTCATTCGGCGGCCTGCGCGCCGGCGCTCCTGACGCCGTTCGCGAGGTTCGACACCAGGCCGGTCACGCTGTCGACCATGCTCTCGTCCGGCCGGCCGTCGGCGTCGAGCGCATCCTTGATCAGGTTGACCAGGGCGGAGCCGACGACCACGCCGTCGGCGGTCGCGGCGAGGGCCGCGGCCTGGTCCGGCGTGCGCACGCCTCAACCCACCCCAACCCGCAAGTCGGTCTGTCTCTTTCTCCTCTTGCCCCTGTCTCTTCTCCCCCCCTTCCCCTC
>JBPCWF010000135.1:0-4082 GCA_051009775.1 Hyphomicrobiales bacterium
CGATGACGTCTGCAAGCGGTTGAACCGAATTCGAACTATCTAGGAAATCATTCCTATAGCCGGCGCTGCTTCTGGCGGGCGGCGTGCGCCAGGGTCATGAGATGCCGGCCGACGATGACCTCCGACAAACCGTCACCGCCGCGCGAGCGGAACTCGGCCTCCGCATTTGCGGCGCCGGCGCGTTTCAGATCCTGCAATGACCACAGCCGGGCCTGTTTCTTGATCGAGGCCTTGCGCGAGAAGTGCAGCGGCGGGCGCAACCGCGAGAGCGCGCTGTCCAGATTGCCGCCGCCGGATGCCTGGATCGCGCGCAGGCGTGCCAAGTGGGTGAACACTGCGCCCAGGACCGACTGGACCGCCGTGCCGGAGGCCATGAGCCGCGAAAAGGCGGCGTCGCTGCGCTCCAGATCGCCTTCGAAGGTACGATCCACAAGGTCGTCGATGCCGAGAGACGAGACATCGCCGCAGACCGCGTCGACATCCTGCAGCGTAACCACGGACGCGCCGTGGCAATACAGGCAGAGCTTTTCGACTTCCGAGCGCGACAGTCCGCGGTCGGCGCCCAGGGTCGCGGTCAGACGATGCCGGGCATCGGGTTCGATGGTCAGTCCGCTGCGGCCGAGTTCTTCGTCGATCACATCGTCGAGCGATTTGGCGCTGTCGGCATAGCATGGCAGGGCCGCGGCCATGTCGGTTTTCTCAAACAGCTGGCGCAGCTTGGAGGAGGGCGGCAGCTCGGCCGCCTCGGCGATCACCCACGCATCGGGCGCCTGGTCTTCCACATAGGCACGGGCGGCCGCGGTGAACCCGGTCCCGGCCGAGCGCACCCAGACCACCCGTGCGCCGCCCATCATGGGAATGGCGCGGGCTTCATCGCTCAAGCGTCCGGGATCTTCCGACAGGGCACTGTCGTCGAGGCGCGCGATCGTGAACGGATCGTCGGTCGTGCCGGCCACGGTCTCGACCAGCCGCCGGGCGCGCTCCTTCACCACCCCTCTGTCGGGGCCGTAAATCAGGATCGTGCGGTATTTTGGGTTGGGCTTGCGGGTGAAGGCGTCGGCCTGTTGTCCCTTGATGACGGCCATCTGGACTAATCCAGGCTAGATCGAGGAGAAATAGGCCGCGAGCCTGGTCCTTATGTCGTCGGCGACCTGATAGGCCGCCCGTTCCCGGACGTTGGTCTCTGCCTGGACGTTGGAGAACTCCGATTCGACGCGGTCATAGGCCAGATGCGAGAAGGTCCTGCCGCGGTGGACTTCCTTGTTCGATTTGGTGTCGATGAGGCTGTAGTCGACGGCCAGACGAAACTGCCTGCGGCTGACATCCGTATCGCGCTCGACGACCAGATCGTTCGTGCTGGTCTTGACCTTGTACTCAAGCCGGTACCGGTCGCCCAACGGCCCGCCGGCCGGGGACATGGTTGACAGAAGATTATTGCGGATCAACTGAGCCATCCGGTCGCGGGGCTCGGGTATGGTGACGTAGGAAAGCTCGGTCGCGACCGAGCCGCCATCCTGCGTCACGCCATAGAGCGGCTTGAACCCGCAGCCCGTGAGCACCGGCAGTCCGAACGCCAGAACCGCCGCGACGGCGACATGGCGGCGAAGGAAACGAGGCAACTCAGGCTGCAACCACATTGACAATTCTTTCCGGTACCACGATGACCTTGCGCACCTGCTTGTCGCCGATCGCTCGGATCACGTTGTCCAGTTTCATCGCCGCCGCTTCGACGTCCTCATTGGACGACTGCCGCGGTACGGTGATCTCGTCGCGCCGTTTGCCGTTGACCTGAACGGCGATTGTTACAGTGTCCTCGACAAGCAGTGCTTCGTCAATCTCCGGCCATGGCTGATCGGCCAGAATTTCGTCATGGCCGAGCCGCGCCCAGCACTCCTCGGCGAGATGCGGGATCATCGGACCGATCATTTGAACCAGAAAAGTGCAGGCCTCGGCCAGGGCCCAGCGTTCGTCTTGTGCGTCGATCGTCCTGCGCTCGCCGAGCGTTGCCGAGAGGGCATTGGTGAGTTCGTAGATCCGGGCCACCGCGCGGTTGAAGCGCAGATGCTCGATGTCGTTCGAAACCTCATGCAGGGCGCGATGCGCGGCCTTGCGCAGTTCAAGCGCGGCCGGGCCGAACTGAGCCGGGGCATCGGCGTCCAGATCCCCGATCTGGGCGACCGCATCGCCGAGCAGACGCCAGACGCGCTGGACGAAGCGGCCCGCGCCCTCGACGCCGGCTTCGGTCCAGATCACATCGCGCTCCGGCGGCGAATCGGACAACATGAACCAGCGGGCCGTGTCGGCGCCGTAGGTTTCCATAATGTCGCTCGGATCGACCGTGTTGCGCTTGGCCTTGGACATTTTCTCGATCGAGCCGATCGTGACCGGCTTGCCGCTCTCGGCATCACAGGCCGTGCGGTCGCCGCCTTCTCCGGTGATCCGCACCTCAATCGGGCTCAGCCATGCGCCGTCCTCGCCACGGTAGGTCTCATGGGTGACCATGCCCTGGGTGAACAGTCCGGCAAAGGGCTCGTCCAGGTCGAGATGGCCGCACCGGCGCATGGCGCGCACGAAGAAGCGGGAATAGAGCAGGTGCAGGATCGCGTGTTCGACGCCGCCGATATACTGGTCGACCGGCAACCAGTAATCGACCGCACTGCGCTCCACCGGCACGCCGGCCCGGGGCGAGCAGAAACGGGCGAAGTACCAGGACGAATCGACAAATGTGTCGAACGTGTCGGTCTCGCGTTGGGCCGCCTTGCCGCAGCCGGGGCAGTCGACATGCTTCCAGGTCGGATGATGATCGAGCGGATTTCCGGGCTGGTCGAACGAAACGTCGTCGGGAAGCTTAACCGGCAGATCGGTGCGGGGGACGGGCATGACCCCGCAATCCGCGCAGTGGATCACGGGGATCGGACAGCCCCAGTAGCGCTGGCGGGAAATTCCCCAATCGCGCAACCGGTAGTTGACTGTGCGGGCGCCCTGCGGCTCGCCGTTCAGGGTCTGGCCCTCCAGGCGGTCTGCGGCCGCGGTCTTCGCGCTCTCCACATCCATGCCGTCGAGAAAGCCGGAATTAGCCATCACGCCGTCGCCCAGATAGGCCTCCTCGCCGACCTCAAATGTCGACGGATCGACATCGCGCGGCACGACCACGGGTATCACGTCGAGACCGTATTTGCGGGCGAAGTCCAGGTCGCGCTGGTCATGGCCGGGGCAGCCGAAAATCGCGCCCGTGCCGTAATCCATGAGCACGAAATTGGCGACGTAGAGCGGCATTTCGCGGTCCGGATCGAACGGATGACGGGCCTTGACGCCGGTGTCGTAACCCTTCTTCTCGGCGCGCTCGATGTCTTCCTCGCTGGTGCCGATGCGCCGGCATTCGGCGATGAACGCGGCCAGCTCCGGATCGTTCTCCGCCAGGCTCGTGGTCAGCGGGTGATCGATCGACATGGCGCAGAACGACGCGCCGAATAGCGTGTCGTGCCGCGTGGTGAAGAGTTCGATCGCGTCCGCTTCGATTGCCTCTGGCACGTCTGTCAGGGCGAAACTCATGCGCACGCCTTCGGACCGGCCAATCCAGTTGCGCTGCATGATGCGGACTTTCTCCGGCCAGCGCTCCAAACCCTCGAGTGCGGCCAGGAGCTCGTCATTGAACGCGGTGATCCTGCCGAACCACTGGGTCAGCTCGCGCTGTTCGACCGGTGCGCCCGAACGCCAGCCGCAACCGTCGATGACCTGCTCGTTGGCAAGCACGGTCTGGTCGACCGGGTCCCAGTTGACCTTGCTCTTCCTGCGGTAGACCAGGTCCTGTTCGAGGAAGTCCAGAAACAGGCTCTGTTCCTGGCTGTAATACTCCGGATCGCAGGTCGCGAGCTCACGCGTCCAGTCGAGCGAAAGGCCCATGGATTTCAGCTGGTCGCGCATCGCCGCGATATTATCGTAGGTCCAGGCGGCCGGGTGCACCTTGTTCTGCATGGCGGCGTTCTCCGCCGGCATGCCGAACGCGTCCCAGCCCATCGGGTGGAGTACGTTGAAGCCCCTGGCGCGCTTGTAGCGCGCGACCACGTCGCCCATGGTGTAAT
>JBPCWF010000136.1:0-6927 GCA_051009775.1 Hyphomicrobiales bacterium
GCGTCGAGCAAAGGCTCGAATGGGCGGCGGAGAAATTCTTCGTCACGACCGACGAGGAGCCCCTGTTCGATGCAGCCGACGTGCTCCGGTTCGGCAAGGACCTTGTGGTGCAGCACGGCTTCACCACGAACCTCAAGGGCATCGACTGGATTGCCCGCCACTTCCCGGACCATCGCGTCCATGCGGTCAACTTTCCGGGCGACCCCTATCCAATCCACATCGACGCCACCTTCACGCCGCTCAGGCCCGGGCTGATCATGAACAACCCGGAGCGCCGGCTGCCGGACGACCAGCGCGGCCTGTTCGAATAGAACGGATGGGAGATCGTCGACGCCGCCCGCCCGGCGCACAATGCGCCGCCGCCGTTGTGCTACTCGAGCGTCTGGCTGTCGATGAACGTTCTGGTGCTCGACCCCAAGACGGTCTGCGCCGAGGCATCCGAAGTGCACCAGCTTGAACAGCTCGACAGGCTCGGCTTCGAAGTGATTCCGGTTCCGTTCCGCGACGCCTATGCCTTCGGCGGCGGCCTGCACTGCGCCACGGCGGACGTCTATCGCGAAGGCACCTGCGAGGATTACTTCCCGAACCAGCCGGCCGAATTCTGACCCGCGTTTGGTGCGGGTGAAGCGCAGACGGCGGCGGGTTACCCCTTCCTCTCCTTGCCGAACCGGCCGGTGGCGTCGAACAGGGCCTCCAGGTCCTCGATGCGCTGCTTGGCGTCGGGCCAGAGTTTCTCGACCACCGCGGCGAGCAGCACCTCGACCATGAAGAACATGACGACGGCGGAGTCGGAGCTCGACGGCGCCTCGACCCGGACCGGGATGGTGTGGTCGGCGATCGCACCGATCGGCGATATCCACTGATCGGTGAGCACCACGATGGAGGCGCCGCGCTTGTGCGCGAGCCTGGCCAGCTCGTTCAGATTGCGCTCGTAGCGCCTGATGTCGAACACCAGGAGCACATCGCCCTGTTTCATGTCGATCAGATGCTGCGGCCACTGGCTGTTCGACTAGGGCAGGGAGGTCACCCCCGGCCGGACCGCCAGCAGGTAGGTCGAGAGATAGCCCGCGAGCACGCGGGTGACCCGGCCGCCGACCAGATGAATGGTGCGTTCCGTGTCGGCGAGCAGGTCGACGATGCTGTCGAACTGGTGATGGTCGATCAGCTTGAGCGAGTTCTCCAGATTGTCGGCCACCGCGGCGGCGAAGGTGTTGAGCAGGTGGCCTTCCGGCGCGCCGACCGCCCATTGCGCATGGCGGGTGAGAGGCGTGGACAATTGCGCCGAAAGCTCGTCGCGCAACTGGTTCTGAAACTCCGGGAACCCGGAAAAGCCCAGCTTCTGAACCGTGCGGATGACCGTCGGCGAGCTGACATCGGCGGCGCGGGCGAACTCGGTGATGCTCTTCAGTCCGGCAACCGGATAGTCGCCCAGAAGCGTGTTGGCGATCTGCTTTTCCGAGCGCGTCAGCCGGTCGAACGAGAGCCGTATAAGCTCTGCAACCGTGCCGGTGTCTGATCGTGCCATAGCGTCCCTATGAGCCTGCGGCGACCTCTACGGGCGGGTTCTGTAAAATATTTGACAGAGTATACTGCGTTTGAAATGATATGTACAAGATTGAGGCAACCTGGACGGGAACGGGTGCTCGGCGGAGGGGAGGAATGCTGGAGGAAGACGAAGCTCATCCAGCGGAAATCGTCAATCGGGACGGCGGGTCGCCGTTCTTGTTCGTGTGCGAGCATGCCGATCGTAAGATCCCCAGAAATCTTGGAAATCTAGGCCTCGGCGACGGCGATCTTGCGCGTCATATCGCCTGGGATATCGGTGCTGCGTCGGTCGCGCGGCAACTGGCCGGCGCCTTCGATGCAACCCTCGTGCTGCAGCGCTATTCCAGACTGGTGGTCGACTGCAATCGTCCGCCGCGCTCGCCCGCCGCCATGCCGGAGATCAGCGAGCGCACGGCCATCCCGGGCAATGAAGCTATCTCCGAGGCGGAACGCGAGGCGCGCATCGCCGGCATCTTCGATCCGTTCCACGACGCGCTTGCCGGCCTCCTGGACGAGCGGCTCGCCGCCGGCCGGGACACGACCCTGGTCACGGTGCACAGTTTCAACCGGACCTATGACGGCTTCGAACGCCCCTGGCATGTCGGGGCGCAGTACAATCGCGGGCCCGGGTTCTCACAATGCATCAATGCGCTGCTGGCACAGGACAGGACATTGTGCATCGGGGACAACCAGCCCTATCCGGTCAACGACGAGACCCATTATACCATTCCGGTGCACGGTGAGCGGCGCGGCATCACGCACACCATGCTGGAAGTGCAGAACGATCTGATAAAGGATGCACAGGGCCAGATGACCTGGGCCGAGCGGCTGGCCGGCGTGCTGCGGCAGGCGGTGGTCGATTTGGGCGATCGCCGGAGCGAGGCGCCGCCGATGACTGCGAGGGAAGTTGGGGTCGGCGATGCCTGAAGCCATCAAGACCTATGTCCGATGGGTCGATGCCGTGAACCGGAAGGTCGGCCTCGTCGCCATGTACATGATCTTCCTGATGATCGCGGTTCTGTTCTATTCGTCGATCTCGAAGACCTTCTTCAACCCATCGCTCTGGACGCTGGAGATCGCGCAATTCACCATGGTCGCCTATTTTCTTCTGGGTGGCGGCTATTCGCTTCAGGACGACAGCCACGTCCGGATGGATCTGGCCTACAGCCGCTGGTCGCCCAGGGCCAAGGCCAGCATTGACGCCATCACCGTTCTGTTCATGGGATTCTATGTCGTCATGCTGCTTTACGGCGGCATATCCAGCACCGAATACGCGCTGCGTTACGGCGAAACCAGCCCCTCGTCCTGGGCACCGCCCATGGCGCCGATCAAGATCGTCATGGTTATCGGCATCTTCCTGATGCTGCTTCAGGTTATTGCCACGTTCTTCAGGAATGTCGCCGAAGCGCGGGGGGAAGACCTCTCATGAGTTACGAACTCATCGCCATCCTGATGTTCTCCACCATGATGCTGATGCTGCTGACCGGCCAGCGCGTGTTCGGCGCGATCGGCTTCGTGGCGGTCGTGGCGGCGTTGCTGCTGTGGGGTGACGGCGGTTCGGAAATGGCCTTCTCGCAGGCCATCAAGCTGATGAAATGGTACCCGCTGCTGACCCTGCCGCTGTTCATCTATATGGGCTACATGCTGTCGGAATCGGGTATTGCCGACGACCTCTACAAGATGTTCCACGTCTGGGCCGGGCCGCTCAATGGCGGGCTCGCCATCGGCACCATCCTGCTCATGGTCGTGGTCTCGGCCATGAACGGCCTGAGCGTCGCCGGCATGGCGATCGGCGCTACCATCGCCCTGCCGGAACTGCTCAGGCGCGGCTACGACAAGATCATGATCACCGGCGTCATCCAGGCCGGCAGCTCGCTCGGTATCCTCGTGCCGCCAAGCGTGGTGCTGGTGCTGTACGGCATGATCGCGCGCCAGCCGATCGGCCAGCTCTGGCTCGCAGGCGCGATACCGGGCCTGATGATGGCCTCGCTGTTCGTGATCTACATCGTCGTGCGCTGCAAGCTGCAGCCGCAACTGGGCCCCGCCCTGCCGGCGGAGGAGAGGCAGGTGAGCTGGGGTGAGAAGTTCCGCCTGCTGCGCGCCGGCATTCTGCCGCTGCTGATCTTCTTTTCCATGACCGGCCTGTTTCTCATGGGTTTCACGTCGCTGGTCGAAAGCTCCGCCGTCGGCGCGGTCGCGGCAACGCTCGCCGCCCTGTTCAAGGGCCGGCTCACGGCCAAGGTCATGCACGACACCGTCAGGCAGACACTGGGCATTTCATGCATGTTCATGTGGATCATCATGGCGGCCCTGTGTTTTGGCGCGGTGTTCGACGGCCTGGGCGCGGTTAAGGCGATCGAGTCCTTTTTCATCGGCAATCTCGGTCTCGGCCCATGGGAAATTCTCATCATGATGCAGCTCTCCTACCTGCTCATGGGCATGTTCCTCGACGACACGGCGATGTTGGTGATTGTCGCTCCGCTCTATGTGCCGTTGGTCAAGCTGCTCGGCTTCGACCTGATCTGGTACGGCGTGCTCTACACGATCACCTGCCAGATCGCCTATATGACGCCGCCGTTCGGATACAATCTGTTCCTGATGCGCGCCATGGCGCCGCCGGAGATTTCGCTCGGCGACATCTACCGCTCGATCGTCCCGTTCGTCGGCGTGATGATCATGGGTCTCGGTATCGTTATGGCGTTTCCGGAAATCGCCCTGTGGCTGCCAAAGCTGCATTACGGAAGATGAGGTGACGAGAGACAGCCGTTCGCAAGCGGCCCGGACCGGCTTTGTGTTTTAAGATGAGCCCAAGAACCATAAAGGAGACAGGGAGAATGACGAAGAAAACCAGCAATCTGAGCAAACGCGAATTCATCAAGAAGGCCGGCGTCGCGACCGGCGCAGCGGTCGGCGCGGCGACGCTCGCGGCACCTGCCGTGCATGGCCAGAGCCAGATCAAATGGCGCCTGCAGACCTATGCCGGCGGACCGCTGGCCGAGCATGTGATCAAGCCCGCGGTCGACGCCTTCAACAAGGTCGCCAATGGCGACATGGTGATCGAGCTCTACACCGCCGATCAGCTGGTGCCGACCGGCGAATTGTTCCGCGCCATGCAGAAGGGCACGATCGACGCGGTGCAGAGCGATGACGACTCCATGTCGGCCCCGGTCGACGTGCGCGTGTTCGGCGGCTATTTCCCGTTCGCCACGCGCTATTCGCTCGACGTGCCGGTGCTGTTCCACCAGTACGGCCTGAAAGAGATCTGGGAAGAATCCTATGGCGAAGTTGAGAACGTGACCTGGCTCAGCGCCGGGTCCTGGGATCCATGCCACTTCAACACGGTCGATCCGATCAACAGCCTTGCCGATCTGAAGGGCAAACGGGTGTTCACCTTCCCGACCGCGGGCAAGTTCCTGTCGCGCTTCGGCGTCGTGCCGGTGTCCCTGCCGTGGGAAGACATCGAGACCGCGGTGCAGACCGGCGAGCTCGACGGCATCGCCTGGTCCGGCATCACCGAGGACTACACGGTCGGCTGGGCCGATGTGACCAACTACTTCCTCACCAACAACATCTCCGGCGCCTGGTGCGGTTCGTTCTTCGCCAATTCCGAACGCTGGAACGCGCTGCCGCCGCATCTGCAGGAGCTGTTCAAGCTGTGCATGGATTCATCGCACTACTACCGGCAGCACTGGTACTGGGGCGGCGAGGCGCACTTGAGGACCAAGGGCACCAAGCTCAAGCTGACCTCCATTCCGGACGACGAGTGGGCGACGGTGGAAGCCGAAGCGCGGAAGTTCTGGGATGAGATCGCGCAGACCTCCGACCGGGCCAAGCGCGTCATCCAGATCTTCAAGGACTATGCCGACACAATGGCGAAGGCCGGCAAGCCCTACCGCTATTCGTGAGGAGGCGGCCTTAGAGGCAACCGCGGTCCGGTGCTTTGGATTGCGGATCTGAGGGCCTGATGACGAAGGATGCGGCCGTGCGATCGGCGCGGCCGCATCCGCAACCGTGACGCATTTCACCTTATTGATGTGGAGTTCCGATCCATGACGGGAATGCTGAGTTTGGATCAGCTCAGGGAGGATGTCGCCGCCGGCTCGGTCGACACGGTGCTGGCCTGCCAGATCGATATGCAGGGGCGCCTGATGGGGAAACGGTTCCAGGCCGAGTTCTTCTGCGACAGCGCCTGGGAAGAGACCCACAGCTGCAACTACCTGCAGGCGACCGACATGGAGATGTACACGGTGCCCGGCTACAAGGCGACGAGCTGGGAAGCGGGCTACGGCGACTACACCATGAAGCCGGATCTCGACACGCTGCGCCGGGTGCCCTGGCTGGAGGGCACGGCGCTGGTTCTGTGCGACCTTCTGGACCATGCCACTCATGCCGACGTGCCGCATTCGCCCCGGGCGGTGCTCAAGAAACAGGTTGCGCGCCTCGAAGCCATGAACAGCAGGGCCTTCATGGCGAGCGAGCTTGAGTTCTTCCTGTTCGGCGACAGTTACGCGGAAGCACACGACAAAGGCTACCGCGGCCTGCGCCCGATAAGTCCCTACAACGAGGATTACCACATCTTCCAGACCACCAAGGAAGAGGATGTCATGCGCGCCATTCGCAACGGTATTCACGGCGCCGGCATCCCGGTGGAGAACTCGAAGGGCGAGGCCGACGCCGGCCAGGAGGAACTCAACGTTCAGTACGCCGACGCCCTGACCATGGCGGACCGCCATACGATCATGAAGAACGGCATCAAGGAGATCGCCTGGGCCAAGGGCCGGGCGGTCACCTTCATGGCCAAGTGGGATTACGGCTTCGCCGGCAACTCCTGCCATATCCACCAGTCGCTCGCCGGCGCGGATGACGGACAGTCGATGTTCCATGACGCGGACGCGGAGCACGGCATGTCGGAGACCATGCGCCACTATCTGGCGGGCCTGCTGCATCACGCCAGCGAGATCACCTATTTCCTGGCGCCCTATATCAACTCCTACAAGCGCTTCATGGCCGG
The DNA here is from genome assembly GCA_051009775.1 of Hyphomicrobiales bacterium. Taxonomy (GTDB): domain Bacteria; phylum Pseudomonadota; class Alphaproteobacteria; order Rhizobiales; family JAJFHB01; genus JBPCWF01. The sequence goes on from JBPCWF010000136.1 coordinate 6,557, forward strand.
CACTTTCGCACCGACCAAGGCGATCTGGAGCCTGGACAACCGCACCGCCGGATACCGCCTGTGCGGCGCCGGCACCAAGGCCGTCAGGGTCGAATGCCGGGTCGGCGGGGCGGACCTCAATCCCTATCTCGCCTATGCGGCGCTCCTGGCGGCGGGCCTCGACGGCATCGAGAACAAGCGCGAACTCGAGGCGCCCTTTACGGGTGATGCCTATGGCGGCAGGCGCCTGCGCGAGATCCCGACGACCCTGCGGGATGCGACGACGGCGCTCAACAGGTCGAAGATGCTGCGGGCGGCGTTCGGCGACGAGGTGATCGATCACTATGTCCATGCCGCCAGATGGGAGCAGTCCGAACTCGACCGCCGGGTGA
>JBPCWF010000137.1:0-3018 GCA_051009775.1 Hyphomicrobiales bacterium
TCATCATGGTGGTCAATATGGAGATCGGCATGATCACGCCGCCGGTCGGCCTCAACCTGTTCGTCACCTCCGGCGTTGCCGGCATGTCGATGCTCAGGGTGGTCAAGGCGGCATTGCCGTGGCTCGGTATCCTGTTCGTGTTCCTGATCATGGTGACCTATATCCCGTGGCTGTCGACCTTCCTGCCGACGACCTTCATGGGCCCGGAGATCATCGCGCGCTGAGGCTTGGCACCATGAACGCTTGGCCAGGGCGGGGTCGCTGCAATGGCAACCGGCCCGCCCGGAGGTTTTTGGCGGGAACGAGCTTTGTGCCGCCGAATCTTAATTCCGGCCGTCCTTCCAGGTTAGGAACGTTTGCTCTTAGGTCAACCTGGCGGCCAGCAAAGCGCTCGGTACCACCAACACCAGCCCGATGACCACGAGCCACTTTGGAAATGGCTTATTGTCCAACCGGGATCGACCACTTCTCCTGGTCGCCTGCTTCGAGGCCTCGTCCAAGCCTTCGTTTGTCGGGCACATGAATGTTGATTGGCGCTAGAGCATGTCTCCCGAAAGTGGGCACCGGTTTCGGGAAAAAGACATGCTTTAACAAAGAACTAGAGCGATGACGCGAATCAGAATGATCGCGACACGCTCTAGTGCCGTCGCGGTGTGCGGTCGAGGGTCCAGATGCCGCGGATCAGGATCACCAGGAAATACAGGCTGAACAGAAAGCCTGCCCAGACCAACGGCACGCGCATGGCGAGTTCGACCAGCGGCATGTCATGCACGATGCCGATGAGCGCGACGCTCAGGGCGAAAACCCAGCTGACCAGGGACACAGAGGCGAAGGTCAGCGCGCTGCTCAGGTTGCGAAAGCTGAGGCTGAGGACGAGCGGCCGGTAGCGGTACCTGGCGAGCGGTACGAGCTGATGTCTGATCCGGATGCCGCTGATTGTCAGGAGGCCGGCAATGACGATGTTTATGTAAACGCCGGGCGGAAACCCGGCCGGGCCGTAGCGCAGCGCCGCATCGCCGAGCGTCGGCACCCAAAGCACGAACAGGCCGAACAGAGCGAAACCGTAAAGACGCCGGAAGTCCTTCGCCCGCGGACGGTGCCGGGTCGAGAACAGAAGCCGAAGACCAAGGAGATCCGCGAACGCCACACCGGTCAGGCTAACGCACAGACCGGCCAGATGGGTGTACGCGACAATGTCTTCAAGCTGGGAAATGTCGTAAATCATAACGCCTCACAGTCGACTTTTCCTAGCCGTGCGACCGTACCGGCCCGGCTTGGCGTTTATATGGCGACGGGGTGAAATCTGTGCCGCTAACTCACGGATTCCAGACACCTTTTCGGCACAATTGATGTGGACATTCCGTGCCCGCATTTCTTAGCGGAGGCGACAGTCGATGTGACTTTGCGCCGTGTGCTGCCGGCCAACCGGGCGGCGCGGTTGCGCGTGCCGGCGCGAGATGGACGGGGGCGGTCGGCTCATACCCGGTGGTTCAGGCCGGATCTCCCTGAAGCGAGCTCTCCGTGCTGGCCGCCAACGCCGCGGACGTCAGGCCTTGACCATCAGCTCGCGCGGATAGCTGCAGAACGGCTCGGCGCCGGTCTCGGTCACCAGAAACGTCTCTGAAATCTCAAGGCCGCCGTCCTCGAACCACAGCGACGGGATGAAATGGAAGCACATGCCGGGCTTGAGCACGGTCATGTCGCCGGCGCGCAGGCTCATGGTGCGCTCGCCCCAGTCGGGCGGATAGGACAGGCCGACGGAATAGCCGGTGCGGCTGTCTTTCTCGATGCCGTGCTTGCGCAGGGTGCCGAAGAAGGCGGCGGCGATATCGTCGCAGGTGTTGCCGGGTTTCGCCGCGTCCAGGCCGACCTCGATGCCCTCGAGCACGGCCTTCTCGCCGTTAAGATACTCAGCCGGCGGGGTGCCGAGATAGATGGTGCGCGACATCGGGCAGTGATAGCGCCTGTAGCAGCCGCCGATCTCATAGAACGTGCCTTCCCCGGCCTTGAACGGACGCTCGTCCCAGGTGAGGTGAGGGGCGCTGGCATCGACGCCCGACGGCAGCATGGGCACGAAGGCGCCGTAGTCGCCGCCATGGCCGTCCGCGCCCATGACCGAGGTGTGATAGATTTCGGCGACCAGCTCGTTCTTCTTCAGGCCGGGCTCCACCAGCTCCAGGATCCTGGCATGCATGGCCTCGACGATGCGCGCGGCGCGGCGGATATATTCGATCTCCCGCGGACTCTTGACCGCGCGCCGCCAGTTGACCAGTCCGGTCGCGTCCTTGAAGGTCGCATTGGGCAGGTGGCGCTGCATCGACGCGAAGGCGGCGGCGGAGAAATAGTAGTTGTCCATCTCCACGCCGATGGCGCATTTGTCCCAGCCGCGTTCGGCAATGAGGCCCGCCAGATGGTCCATCGGGTGGCGCTCGGTCGACTGCACGAAGTGGTCCGGATAGCCGACGATGTTGGCATGGTCCATGAAGACGGTGCGCTTGGCGCCGTTTGCGTCCATGCCCCGGCCCCACCACACGGGCTCGCCGTCGCCCGCCAGCAGCACGCCCTGATAGACGTAGAACGACCAGCCGTCATAGCCGGTGAGCCAGGCCATGTTCGAGGGATCGGCGGCGAACAGGAGGTCTATGCCCGCCTGTTCCATGGCGGCGCGGGTCCGCGCGATGCGGTCGTCATATTCTCGGCGTTCGAAATTGAGCTCAACGTCAGGCATAAGGTCCTCCGGCCTTGGGTGTCTCCCCCGAGAGGTCTGAGATTATACGCTAAGGGCCGGCCGCGATATCCGGTTTTGGACCGCCGGTTTCATCCCAATCGTTCCATCCCGGGAACGCGAGCGGTTCTGCCCTGCCCAGCTCAGCCATCGGTCACAGAGGTGACCATTTGTCGTCCGGCTGCACCACGAGCTTGCCGACGAACCGCTTGGCCATGAACTCCCGCTGGGCGTCGTGGAAGCGCGACAGCGGGAAGGTCTTGGCGAGCACCGCCCTGATCTTGCCGTCCTCG
>JBPCWF010000138.1:0-6266 GCA_051009775.1 Hyphomicrobiales bacterium
CGGGCGGTCAAGCTTTCACAGGACGACCCGTCTATCACGGAAACGCCGGTCAAGCACGGCTTCTCTCGCCTCGACGTCGAGGTCGAGCCGGACACCCTGATCAGCCAGATCGAGCTCGACGGCAACCGCATGGCGGTCCACGTCACCAAGGACACGGCAGACGAAATCCTGATCATCGATATCAAGAGCGGTGCGCTCCTGGGCCGGGTCAGGCTCAAGGAAACGCCGGGCGCCGGCGGCGAGTAGAAAATGCAGGCCGCGGCGGGCGATGCATCGAAAGGCTTGATCCGCCCGCGCGAGGCGCGCTATAGGAAGGCACTGGGCCCCCATCGTCTAGTGGTCTAGGACGCCGGCCTCTCACGCCGGAAACAGGGGTTCGAGTCCCCTTGGGGGTGCCACTTCTCTGGCCTTGACTCGCTTCAGCACGCACCTGCTCCACGGCCGGGCGGTGCGTTTTGTCATGCGTTTGTCGTCTTGGGATGGCAGCGTCCGTAGAATGCTTCCTGGGCGAGCCGAGATGCCTTCGTGGTGAGACATCCCGGCCCCGTCGGCGCAAGTGCCCCCGGATTTATGCCCCGTATGGTCTCGCGCCAACGCGCACCGGTGTCCCGCCCGCCCGGCCTTTGCCGCTTGGCCGTTTTATCGTGCGGGACCGGTGCGGTCTTGCCCCCGGACAGAGCGCCATTTGGGCCGCAACGGGCCCGACTGCAAGTCATGAAACCGTGACATACCGTGACGCGGTTTGTGACATCTCGTTGTTTGGGTTTTGGCCGCCGGTCGCCCGGGGCGGGGGCAGGCTCAGTTGGCTTCGTTCTGGAACGAGCGGATGCGCTCGGCGAGAGACATGACCCGGCGGGCGCGGGTGCCTTTCTTGGCGCTGTCGCCGGCGGGCGTGTCGGCCCTGGGCTTGTGGGCATTCGGCTCCAGGCCGGGCTTGATCGCTTCGAGCTGCACCACTTCCGGCAAGGTGGGGTGTGTCTCGACAGACGGGCCGGCCGGCAGCGCAGGGGCCTCGCCCGGTGCGTCCGATGCCACCGCGCCCTGCCTGTCCGGCGCCGCCTGGACAACGGCCGCTTCAGGCACGCTGGCGGGCGCCTGCGCGGCGGCGGTCCCGTCCTGCGGCGCATCGGCCGGCAGCGCATTGGCCGGCAGCGTGTCGGGTGTCGGGGCCGATCTGCCGCCGGGCAGGGCGGACAGGACCGACTTGACGATGCTCTCACGATTGATCGCCTTGGCGACCCGCTCGACATTGCCGGTTACCGCCTCGACACGCCGGCGCAGCTCCGCGAACGGGTTGTCACGGGCCTGCCAGGCGCTGTCGAGCTGCACGATCTCGCCGTTCAGCCGCGCGGCCTCGGCGGTAGCCTCGGCAAGATCGACGCTGAGCTTGCTGCGCTGGGCTTCGAGCGATGTGATCTGGGCCTGAAAGTTCTTTGCCTCGTCCGCCGAGACGGATGTCGATCTGGCCATCTCGTCTTTTATCCGGCTGACCCGCGCCTGCTGGTCGAGGACCTCGCGATGCTGCTGTTCCATGTCGTTCGACAGGACGGACAGCGCATCAAGCTGGTCGTTGAGCGCGATCCGTGACGATGACAGGTTGAGCGACAGCACGGGGTCGAACGCGGCCTGGGTCTGCGTGTTCTCCTTGAGTGCCTCTATCTCCGCGCCCTTGAGTTCGGCCGCCTTGACGGTCTGCTGGATCATCAGATCCTGCTCGTAGACCTTTTCCTCCAGCCGGCGGATGGTTTCGCGCAAATGGTGGACGGTGCCGCCGCGCGATGCCAGTTCCGTCTCCATCGGCGACATCGACGTGCGCAGTTGTTCGATCTCGCCGTCCCGCCTGCCGATCTCGACGCCGCGGCGTTCGAGCTCGCCCCTGAGCGCCTCGTTTTCGTCGGTGAGCTGCGACATCTCGATGGCCTGTTCCGCGACCCTTTCCTTGATCTCCTCAAGCTGGAGTTCGAGCTTCCGGGTCGTCAGTGCGTGCTCCGCGCGCAGCTGGTCGCGGCCCGCCTGGATCTCGGTGGCCGAATCCGAGGCGCCGATGCTGAGGCGCCGTGCCGTCACCTTGACCGCGCGCCGCCAGATATAGGGAGCAAGGAGAATTGCGATGAGGCTTGCCGAGAGAAACCCCAGGCCCACCAGCATCAGGGTCGATAGAATTTGCATACGCTCAAGCTTTTGCTCACCCGCAACCAACGCACAATGTGTGGCCGGAGAACGGCAGCGGGGTCTCACGCCGTGGCGCAGATCGGTGCCGCCGGTCCGTCTACGTTGGTAACGCAACCGGAGTTCGGGTGCAACCGCTACATGGTTGTCGGAGCGGGCGCACGGCGGCCCGCCCCTAAAGCGCGGAAACGCCTAGAACGGATTCCAGGTCGGCTGCTCGGTGTATTTGAGATAGCCGATATTGGCGCCCAGCCGGGCACCGACGCCGGTGCGGATCGGGGCGAGGCGCAGTTCGTCGTCCTGCTGGAAATTGACGCCCAGGCCGCCGACCAGATAGGCCGAGCCTTCGACGCCGTAGAACCGGTTGTAGATCTGGCGCGGCAGGCGCATGTTGTAGACCAGCGTCAATGTGCGCGAGCCGTTGCCGCCGAAATCGAAGCCGATCGACGGGCCTTGCCAGTAGACCTTGTACCGGCCGCCGGATTTCGGATAGAGCATGCCCTCGCCGTAGCGCAGGCCGCCGACAAAGGCGCCGGCACCTTCCTCGCCGATGATGTAGGCATTGGGCCGGCCGGCCTTCTTGAAGGCATACTCGACCGCCTGCGCCAGCCCGCCGGTGGTCTGGCCGAAAAACCCGTGACCCGCATCGACGATCTCCTGCATCGAATAGGTGTCTTGTTTTTCGTAGTCGTCGGCCCGGTCATTATATTCATAGCGCTCGCCATCTTCATAGCGCTCGCCCACCGGCCGCTCGGCCATGGTGGCGGGCAGGCCGAAGGCGACGAGAAACGCCGCTGAAAGAATGCAGAGACGGTACATGCGATGGAGCATCGTCGGAGTTCCCAAGTTTACACACGCGTTACACATTACGATCCGGTCGCCGGCCTGTGTCCGGCGGCCAAATCAACCGAGATGACGCCCGTTCCCTGTGCCGAAAGCGCCAGCGCGGCCGTGTTACCGGCTTCTTTACCGCCTTGCGGCATGCTGTCTTTCGACGTCAATTTTCGAGCGATGGTGGTCCGGCGAAATGAAACTCAAGCGCGGCGCGAAGCTCACGTCTCCACGCGGTATACCGCTTCTGGCCGGACTGGCCTTGCTCGCCCTCCTGTTTAGCGCGGGCGATCCTTCCAAAGCCTTAACCGATGACCGATTCTGGCACGACCCGACCACGGGACTGGCAATTGCCGGCTATGACCCGGTGAGCTATTTCGCCGAAGCCCGGCCGCGTCCCGGCTTGGAGGAGTTCGAGTATGTCTGGCAGGGTTCGGCGTTTCGCTTTTCCAGCACCGGCAACCTCGCCGCCTTCATGCGCGATCCCGAGGTCTACGCGCCGCGGCTTGGCGGGTACGGGCTGGTGGCCGTGGCCAGGGGCAATCTGGCCGCGGGCAATCCCAACCTCTGGGCGATCTTCCAGGGCCGGCTCTACCTGTTTCACACACGGGCCAATCAGCTGCGTTTCGCCGGTGCTTCAACGGTGCTTCGCGACCGGGCCGAAGCGCAGTGGCGGCACCTGTCGCCATAGTATTTCCAGGTTTGTCCGTGCCTGCTGATTCGCCCGGGAATGCGGCGATCGCGCGGAACATGCTCCAGGGCGCCGTTCAGCGACATAGAAAAAACAGAGTCATTTCAGGTGCTTGATTCGACCGGCCCGGAGCGGCTTGGTTTCGCGCCGATCTCATAGTATCAGCTATGGCACTGGGCAATATTCATCTCATGGGGTGATGCGATGACGGCGGGTAGAGTGTCCTCTGAACTTGAGATTTCAGCGCTTCTGTGCAGCCGTGTCTGCCATGATGTTATCGGGCCTGTGGGCGCGATCATCAACGGACTTGAAGTGCTCGATGACGACGACGATGGGGAGATGCGCGACATTGCATTCGACCTCATTCGAAAGAGCGCGCGTCAGGCGTCGGCAAAACTGCAGTTCTGCCGGCTGGCGTTCGGCGCCGCCGGAAGCGCCGGCGCGGAGCTCGACCTGGGCGATGCGCAGAACGTGCTGGAAACGTTTCTGCAAGACGAGAAGATCACGCTGGAGTGGTCGGCACCGCATGAGACCCGACCCAAGAACCAGGTCAAGCTCCTGCTCAATCTGGCCCTGATCGGCATGGGCGCGATCCCGCGCGGCGGCACGCTGAGTGTCTCCATGCAGGGCGATGCGCTGCAGGTCTCGGCGACCGGCGAGGGCGCGAGCGTGCCGAAGATCACCACGCAGATGATCGCCGGCGACCCGCCCGAGGACGGTCTGGACGCCCGTTCCGTCCAGCTCTACTACGCACTTGAGCTGGCGAGCGCGCTTGGACTTGAGGTTGCCGCCGACGCGTCGGAGGGCCGGGTGGAAATCAACGCCAGGCCGCGCGCCGAAGCGGCCGCGTAAAGCTGCACGCTTAAGATTCTGCCGGGTCCGGGACAGGCCCGGTTCAAGTAATCTTAACCCTTTGTTCCCAAACTCATTGCCGCTGAGTGATGCCATCGGCGGGCGGCCCGTGAGGGTGCCGTGCGATGCGCTTTGGGGACGGCGGCGTGGACGATCTGCTAACTGAATTTCTGACCGAAACCGGCGAAAACCTTGATGTTGTCGATGTCGAGCTGGTCAGGCTCGAGCAGAATCCGAACAACGCGGCGGTTCTCGACAACATCTTTCGTCTTGTCCACACCATAAAGGGCACATGCGGGTTCCTCGGGTTGCCGCGTCTGGAAGCGCTCGCCCATGCGGCCGAAACCCTCATGGGGAAGTTCCGCGACGGCGTCTCGGTCACCCCCGACGCGGTGACGGTGATTCTGGAATCGCTGGATCGCATCAAGGGCATTCTGGCGGCCCTGGAACAGACGCAGGCCGAGCCCGAGGGCTCCGACCATGACCTGATCGGCCGCCTCGATCACCTGTCGGCCGCCAGCGGAGACCCCGTGAGCGCGGTGGAGCCTGCGTATCAGGACCATCAGGGCTTCCGCATGATCGAACGGCCGCTGAGGCCCGGCGAGGTTTCGCTCGAAGAACTCGAACGCGCGTTCCAGGAAGCCGAAGGCCCCTCCGCCGCGACACCGCAGGGCGCGGACGCCGGGGTGTCCGATCCGGCCGGGGAAGAGGCCGTAGCCGGCGAGCAGCACGAAAGCGCGGTTAAAAACCAGTCGATCCGGGTCAATGTCGACACGCTCGAAACCCTGATGACCCGGGTCAGCGAGCTGGTGCTGACCCGCAACCAGCTCCTGGAGATGGTGCGCCACATCCAGGACAGCGAATTCAAAGTGCCGCTGCAGCGTCTGTCGAACGTCACCGCGGAGCTGCAGGAAGGCGTGATGAAGACGCGCATGCAGCCGGTCGGCAATGCCTGGCAGAAGCTGCCGCGCATCGTTCGTGGCCTGGCCAACGATCTGGGCAAGAAGATCGACCTCGAAATGCACGGCGCGGAGACCGAACTCGACCGGCAAGTGCTCGAACTGATCAAGGATCCGCTCACCCATATGGTCCGCAACTCGGCCGATCACGGGCTTGAAACCACCGAGCAGCGGCGTGCCGCAGACAAACCGGAAACCGGCAGGATCACGCTTTCCGCCTATCACGAAGGCGGCCACATCATTATCGAAATCGCCGATGACGGGCATGGCCTCGATGTCGACCGGATCAGGCAAACGGCGCTCGATAACGGCCTGGTCACACCGGGCGAGCTCGACGGATTGAGCGACGCCCAGATCCACCGGTTCATATTCAAGGCCGGCTTCTCGACCGCCAGGGAAATCACCAGCGTGTCCGGCCGTGGCATCGGCATGGACGTGGTGCGGGCCAATATCGAGCAGATCGGCGGATCGGTCGGTGTGTCGTCGGTCGCGGGCAGGGGAACGACGTTTTCGATAAAGATCCCGCTGACCCTGGCGATCGTCTCCGCGCTGATTGTCGAGACCGGTGGACAGCGCTTCGCCGTGCCGCAGATCTCGGTGGTCGAGCTGGTCCGCGCCCGGACCGATAGCGGTCACTGCATCGAAACGATCGACAACGCGCCGGTGCTCCGGCTGCGCAACAAACTCCTGCCACTCATTCACCTGAGCAGCCTGCTCGGGCTGGACACGGGCACAAGCGCGCCGGATGCCGAGGCAATCGGGCA
>JBPCWF010000139.1:0-4434 GCA_051009775.1 Hyphomicrobiales bacterium
CTCGACGCCGCGATGACCGGCGGCGCCGGGCAGTCCGGCGAGGCGATCAAGCGCGGACTGGTCATCGCGCTGGAGGAAATCAACGCCGCCGGCGGTGTCCTTGGCCGGCCGCTCGAGCTCGTCGTGCGCGACAATCATGGCATGCCGGACCGCGGCGTCGACAATATCGAGGCCCTGTCGCAGCTCGACGATCTGGTCGCCGTTGTCGGTGGCATCCATACGCCGGTGGCGATGGCGGAGCTCAAGACCATTCATCGCAATGAGTTGCTCTATCTGGCGCCGTGGGCCGCGGGCACGCTGCTTGTCGACAACGGCCATGACCCCAATTTCGTGTTCAGGCTCTCGGTGCGCGATGAATATGCCGGCGGCTATCTGATCAAGGCCGCCATGCAGCGCGGTTTCAAGCGGCCCGGCCTGTTGTTGTGGCGCACCAGTTGGGGCCGCTCGAACGAAACGGCCATGAAGACGGCGATGACGCGTATGGGGATGGAGCCGGCCGGTGTGCAGTGGTTCAACACGTCCGAAAGGGACCTGTCCGACCAGATCGACGAACTGGTGCTTGCCGGAGCCGACGTGATCATGCTGGTGGCCAGCCCGACGGACGGCCGGACCGCGGTTAAGGAAATGGCCCGGCGGACCCAGGAACACCGCCTGCCGATCATCTCCCACTGGGGCATCACCGGGGCCGACTTCGTGGCAATGGCCGGCGGCGCGGTCGATAAGGTCGATCTGACGTTTCTTCAGACCTACTCGTTCTTCGAGCCGCCGTTCCCGGAGAAATCCGAACGGTTCTATCAGACCTACTGCGCACGCTTTGGCCCGTGCGAGTCCAAGGCCGACGTGATCTCACCGGTCGGCACGGCGCACGCTTACGACCTGTTGCATCTCCTGAAGCTGGCGATCGACAAAGCGGGCTCCATAGACCGGGGCGCCGTGCGGGCGGCCATGGAGCAGTTGGGCCGGCACGAAGGCCTGGTGCGGGTCTATGACACGCCGTTCACGGCCGCGCGGCACGACGCCCTCGATGAAAGCGACTTCCGCCTGTGCCGATATGGGCCGGACGGCGCGATCATACCGGTTTCCATTGCGGGCAACTGATGCCACAGGGATCCGAAAAACTGCGTTCCCTGCCCCTGCTGCCGCAGCTCTTGTGGCGCGTGCTGCCGATCACCGCGCTGATCCTGATTGCCGCGTGGTACGGCACGAGCCGTGTGATCTATTCAACCGTCGAAACCGAGCTGATCGACAACCTGGACCGTGAGGCGGAGTTCGGCGCGGACACCATCGGTTCGCGCCTGGACACGCTGATCTCGGCGATGCGGGCCGTGGCGGGCAACGACCTCGTCATCAACAGCCTGATCGATCTGGAGGCCCGGGAGGCCTATATCCCGACGTTCATTCAGTCGCTGCGGCTGCCAGGGCCGGTGAACGCCAAGATTACCCTGACCGACTACCGGGGCCGCCCCATCGCGTCCAACGTGACCGATCTCAGTCGTGCCGACTACTTCGTTGCCAACAGCGCGATCAATGGAAGGTACATCGACATCGGCCAGTCCGGACTGACGCTGGCGGTGCCGATCGTCTATCAGGGCCGCCAGGAAGGCTCGATCGTGGTCAAGTACGACCCGTACGGCGCCCAGGCGCTCTTGAACATAGAAACGCCGGCAACCGCCGGCGCCCTGCTGAGAGGGGACACGGTCCTCTATTCTTCCAACTGGTCGCTCCCGGTGAAGGCACTGGGCCATGATGTGGGGGACATCGAAGGCTGGATCTGCCGTAAATCCGCGGTGCCCGGTTATCCGATGTTGCAGGTCGTTGTCGCCGAGCCCAACGAAAAGGCCTTCGCGACCGCCAATAAAATCGGCTGGCACATGCTGCTCGCAGCCGTCCTGGCGCTTCTCGCGGTCGGTGCCGGGATCACCTTCACCGCCTATCTCGCCACCAAGCCTCTCAAGGGCTTCATCGAAGAGATCAAAACGATCAGCGACGCGGAGGACCTGAGCAAGCGCGTCACCGCCAACCATCTGTGGTGGCACCTGGCGCTGTTCCATTCCTCCGGCGCCGCCGAATTCGAGAATCTGGCCAATACCTTCAACTCAATGCTCGAACGCATGCGCGCGGCCGTCACGTCACGCGACCGGCTCGACCGTGAGAACCGGGACCGCAAGCGCAACGAGCAGTACTTGCGCGAGAGCGAACGCCGCTACAGGGAACTGATCGACGGCTCGGCGCGCGGGATCTACATCTGCCGCGACAACCGAATCCTGTTCACCAACCGCGCCTTTGCGGAGATGTTCGGGTTCTCGAGCCCGGAAGAGGCCTGCAAGTCCGGCACGCTGGAGCAACTGCTCGGCCGCGGCCACAGCAAGGTGCTGCAGGACCAGCTCAAGCTCTCCGACGAGCACTCCAGCGAGACCCTGAGATCGGAGCTCTGCCTCAAGCCCAACAAGCAGGACGAGGTGTGGTTCGAGAACATGTCGCGGACCATTCTGTGGGGCGGCAAACCGGCGATCGAGGGCAGCCTGATCGACATCTCCGACCGCAAACTGGTCGAACAGCTCAAGAGCGAGTTTGTCTCCATCGTAAGCCACGAGCTGCGTACACCGCTGACGTCCATGGTCGGTTCGCTCGGCCTGATCCGGTCCGGCGCCCTCGGCGAGTTGCCGAAGAAGGTCGAACCGCTGGTCACCATCGCCCATACCAACACGGAACGGCTGGTGGCGCTGGTCAACGACATTCTCGACATCGAGAAGATCGAACTCGGCCATATGGACTTCCGCATGGAGCGCATCGAGGTCGTGGCGCTGGCCACCCAGGCGCTGTCGGAAAACGCCTTCTTCGGCGCCAATTACGGGGTCGAGTTCGCGCTCGATACGGACCTCAAGCAAGGCCATATCACCGGCGACAGGGACCGGCTGCTGCAAGTTCTGGCAAATCTCCTGTCCAACGCGGCGAAGTTCTCGCCGCAGGGCGAAACCGTGACCCTGCATGTCACCTCGGGCGACGAAACCATCCGGTTTGCGGTCGCCGACCGTGGCCCCGGCATCCCGCAGGCGATGCAGCAGGAGATCTTCAAGAAGTTCAACCAGGGCGATACATCGGACAGCCGGACCAAGACCGGCACCGGCCTCGGCTTGAGCATCTGCAAAGCCATCGTCGAACACCATGGAGACCAGTTGCGGGTCGAGTCCGAGGTCGGCAAGGGCTCGACCTTCTATTTCGAACTGCCGTGGACCAGCATGATGCTCGCCGGCAACCCCGCCGGCCTTCCGGCCGTGACGGGATAACGGCGCATCGGAACCAATGAACGCACAGACCAGGGGCAGGACTGATTATGGGGGCAGTAGAAATGAAACCGCTTGTAAGGATCATGTTCATCGACGATGACGCGGACATCCGCACCGTTGGACTGATCGCACTCGAAACCGTCGGCGGCTTCACCGTGCAGCCTTGCGGCTCCGGCAGAGAGGCACTGGAGAGCGTGGCGGCATTCAACCCGGATCTCATCCTGCTTGACGTCATGATGCCGGACATGGACGGACCCGCCACTCTGCGTGCATTGCGCGCCCTGCCGGAAGCGTCCGAGGTCCCGGTGGTGTTCTTCACCGCCAAGACGCAGCGGGGCGACATCGACAAGCTGGCCGATCTCGGCGCGCTCGGCGTTCTGGCCAAACCGTTCGATCCGATGACGCTGGCGGCGGAGATCGGCGGGCTGTGGGACGACCGGGACTCCGGCGCCGAGGCCATGTGCAAGCCCGAGCCGCCGTTCGAAGCCCTGCGGACGAAATTCCGGCAGGAAGCGATATCCGACATGGACGAAATCGAAAACCTCGGCACCACCCTGACCGACGTGGCGGCGGTTTCGCAGACCAACAAGCTGCTGTTCGAGATGCACCGGCTGGCGCATAAGCTCGCCGGGCGCGGCGGCACCTTCGGCTATCCCGATGTCAGCAAGCGCGGCGCGGCGCTGGAAGCCGCGGTCGCCGAGATCAGGGCCGCGGAAGGCAATTTCCCCGCCGCGAACCTCAGAAGGATGTACGACCTGATCGCCGGCTTGCGCACGGCCATCGACGCCTTGCCCTAGGGCGTGTCTCCCGAAAGTGGGCACCGGTTTCGGGAAAAAGACATGCTTTAACAAAGAGCTAGGGCGCCGCCGCGATTCAGAATGATCGCGACACGCTCTAGGCCGGCGCATACCGCACTTGCCTTGGCGCCGGCGCGGCCCCAGTATTCCGGACCAGTGAGGGTTTCGCAATGTCGCACTCCAGCATCATGTCGCCCGGGTCCGTCGCGCTCGTCACCGGCGCCACGAGCGGCATCGGCCGGGCCGTCGCCGAAGCGCTGCTCGCCGCCGGCCTGCGGGTGATCTGCGCGGGCCGCCGCGAGGACAGCCTGCGCGAGATCTGCGCGCTCCACGGCGACATGGCGCATGCC
>JBPCWF010000140.1:0-3299 GCA_051009775.1 Hyphomicrobiales bacterium
CATGCTCTAGGCTCAGGCCCCATAAACGAACCAATGCTGGGCCGAACTCTGAACTTGTGATTCAAGGCGCCCACAGCTCCGGTTGCAACCATGGTTGCGGCAACGAAAGCTCGCCTTGGACTGGCGGCTTGGCGCCGCACAGGATGATCGATTGCCATGCCCCGCTCCATTCTTCTGGCAAGGGGTATGGTGGCGTTACGCTATTATCGGGTTCAAAGCCGAAGCGCCCGTAATATGCGGGGTCACCAAGAACACAGGCTTGAGCTACGCCGTCGCCTTTCAGCCGTTGAAACCCCTCGCGAATGAGCGCGCCACCGATGCCCTGCCTTTGCCAGTTGGGAGCGACCGCGAGCGGCCCCAGGAGGGCGACCTTGTCAGTTCTCCCGGCAACGCTGCATGCCGTGAAGATGACATGCCCGACGAGAGCCCGATCAGCAAGCCCGACAAGCGAGAGAACGATTGGTTCGTTAATTAGCAGTTCCCTCACCAGAGGCAGCAAATCCTCATCGGGGAACGCATCCGGATAAAGCGTCTCGATCGAGGCAATGTCATTTGTCATGCTTTCGCGCACTTCAATTTCGTCGATCATTTCTTCATCAGCAATTTGTTGGCCACGGGAATCGAAGCATGTCCCGTATGCGCACCAACCCCAACTTCAAAGGGGATTCCCATGGCGTCCCGGGCGTAATTCAAGCTCCCAAATGATGGGAGTTTACTATCGCTGATCACCACTTCTGGCTCTCCGTCGTTCAATATGAGCGCCTACAATCTTTGCTGCCAAACAAACTGCACGGCGTCCCTCGGGTCGATGACCGCGCCACTCATCTCAAGACCCATCGTACGGCGGCGCACCGGCGTTTCACAGCTTGCGGATTGCGATGAGGTCGCGTCTTGCTCTTGCCCGCACCGCTGGTGCACACTCGGCGTCGTTATGGAACCATCGTCTGAGCCATCGGCAGAAGAGACGGGGCGTGCCGACGGCGCGAGCCGTGGAGCTGTTACCTCAAGGGTTGCGATACTCGTGATCGCTTGCGGATTGGTGGTTGCGGTGATGACCGCCTACGCCTTCCTCGACAAACCGGCCACCGCGGAAGCAGCACTTCACTCCGGCCACTATTGGGCGGCCAGCAAAATGCTGTCGGCCAAGGCGGAACAGGGCGATGCCAGGGCGCAGAACGCGCTTGCCAATCTTTACTACTTGGGCCTCGGCGTTGAGCAGAGCCACACGCTGGCATCCCGGTGGTATCTCAAGGCCGCACTGCAGGCCAATTCGGACGCTCAGATCAATGTCGCGCGCCAGTACAGGCTGGGGCACGGATTGCCGCGTGACGAACTGCGCGCCTATGCCTGGCTGGTTCAGGCCCGGAGCAACCAGAACGAAATCGCGGAAGTCCACATGAAGTTGCTCGCCGGCGGCATGCAACTCACGCCCAATCAGATGCAGCGGGCCAAAGTTCTCTACCCCAAGCTGGAGGATCTGCGGCCAAAGGAGCGGCAGAACGGGGATGAGTAGGAGCGACGCGCACCGGCATCAGTTTCCCTTGCTCTGGCTGCTGCAGGCGGGGTTTATCGCCTTTGCGTTCTATGTCGTGGTCGACAAGAGCTACCTGCAGACCATGTTCGATGCCGACAAGAGTTATCTGTCGACATTGATCATCGCCGTGTTCCTCGCCACCAGCGGCTATGTCGCCTGGCACCTGATCGAAACCTCGCGCCGGATCGAGGCGGCAAGTCTGTTGCTCGATGCCGGCGGCTCGATCGAAGACCCGGGGCAGGCCACACCGTCGATCGACACATTCAGGCAGGCGCCGGAAGACTACATCGCGGGCTATGTCGCGGATGTCGGCGGCCGCTCCGCCACCCGGGACGACAGTGCCTATATTTTCGAGATTTACGCCGACCGCCTGCGCAGCCCGGTCGAGACCGCCTGGTATATTGTCGACATTCTGATCCGGCTCGGCCTGATCGGCACCATCGTCGGCTTCATCCTGATCCTCGGTGCGTTGTCCGACGGACCGGTGCCCACGGGCGAAAACATTCAGAGCCTCCTGATCACCATGAGCGGCGGCATGGGCACCGCGCTCTATACCACTCTCGCCGGACTGGTCGCGGCGACACTGCTCGGCCTGCAGAGCTCGGTGCTCGGCCGTTGCGTCGAGCAATTGATCGGCACGCTCATCCGCATCCGCGAGCGTGCCAACGAGCGTGACGCCGGCTGATGTCGATCCGATTGAGATCGGGCCGCCCGACACCCGGCCCCAAGCCGTCGGATCCGTTCACCGACCTGCTGTTCAACACCCTTATCGGGTTCATGCTGCTGTTTTTCGTGGCGATCATTTTCCTGAACCCGTCGAAGAAGGACGCGACCGTCGAAATCGACGCGCAATACGTCATCACCGTCACCTGGCCGGACAACAGCCCGGACGATGTCGATACCTGGGTTGAGGATCCCACGGGCCGGATCACCTGGTTCCGAAACCGGGACGTCGGCCTGGTCCATCTCGACCGCGACGACCGCGGCATGCTGAACGACACGATGATGATCAACAACCGCGAAGTGGTGAACCCGCTCAACCAGGAAGTGGTCGCGATACGCGGCCTCGCAGCCGGCGAGTACACGATCAATCTGCACTACTACGAGACCAAGACCCACGAGCCGGTGCCGGTTTCGGTCAGGGTTGCCCGGGTCAATCCGGTCTACGAGATCGTCTATTACGGCACGACCGAGCTGGCGCGCAAAGGCGCCGAGCGCACTGCCGTACGCTTTACCCTGCTCAGCGACGGTTCGGTCACGGATGTCAACCAACTGGAAAAGAGCCTCGTCTCGCTGAGACAGTAACCGGCACGCTGGGAGAGTTGCGCGTGAGCACATTCACACTTGGTTTGGCAGGGCTGATCACGGCCTATGTGGT
Source organism: Hyphomicrobiales bacterium (assembly GCA_051009775.1). Taxonomy (GTDB): domain Bacteria; phylum Pseudomonadota; class Alphaproteobacteria; order Rhizobiales; family JAJFHB01; genus JBPCWF01. Next base: position 2,913 of record JBPCWF010000140.1, read on the forward strand.
TCTCGCGGCGGTTCTGCTGAGCCTGCACGTCTATTCCAACTGGAACGTCTGGATCAAAGCCGCGGTCACGATACTTGTCATCGGCTTCTGCGCCGTCACCTACCGTTCCTACCCGAAGCTGCTCGGCTGGCCGGTGGCGACGGATATTCTGCCGTCCAGGCTCTATCTGGTGGCGGTCCAGGTCTCCGAGCCGGACACGGTCTATCTGTGGGCCGCCAACCTCGACCAAGGTCTGAGCCGCAAGCGGCCGCGCGCCTACGAGCTTGAATATTCCAAGACGCTGCATGAACAGGCCGAGCGGGCAGGGCGAAAACTGCGCCGGGGCATTTCGGTCGTGGTTGAAATCGAACCCGCCGACGGTGCCGTGGCCAGGGTGGCGGACGAGAC
>JBPCWF010000141.1:0-4047 GCA_051009775.1 Hyphomicrobiales bacterium
CCGCAAAAGGCCGGTCTGGACGGCGGCTGGTATTTCGAGCCGACCGTGTTCGCCGGCGCGCGCAACGACATGCGGGTCGCGCGCGACGAGATCTTCGGCCCGGTCGCCAGCGTGATCCGGTTCGACGACGAGGCCGACCTGATCGAGATGGCCAACGACACGGCCTACGGCCTGGCGTCGGGCATCTGGACCCGCGACATCGACCGGGCGATGCGCTTCGCCAAGTCGGTCGAGGCCGGGACCGTGTGGATCAACACCTACCGCTCGCCCGCCGTGATGACCCCCGCCGGCGGCTTCAAGGACAGCGGCTTCGGCAAGCATAACGGCTTCGAAGCGGTGCGCGAGCTGACCCGGCTCAAGAGCGTGGTGATCGACCATTCCGGCTCGACCCACGATCCTTTCGTCATGCGGCTGAGCGGCGATAAGTGAAGACGCACCAAGCGATTGAAGGTGAAGGCGAGACTGTCACCCTGATCCATGGGGTCGGCGCCGACCTCGAAAGCTGGGACGGCGTGGTCGCCGCGCTCGGGGGCGGATACCGCATCCTGCGCTACGATCTGCGCGGCCATGGCGCGTCGGAGAAGGTGCCGGGCCCCTACAGCCTCGATGATTTCGTCGACGACCTTGTTGAGCTGCTAGACCGGCTGGATATCCGGACGACGCATCTCGTCGGGTTTTCGCTCGGCGGCCTGATTGCTCAGGCTTTCGCACTCGCCCATCCGCATCGCCTCAAGCGGCTGGTGCTGGTCAGCACGGTTGCCGGCCGCACGCCCGAAGAACGCGACAAAGTCGAGGCACGCGCCCGCCAGCTCGCCGAACAGGGCGCGCCGAGCCATGTGGAGGCGTCGCTGTCGCGCTGGTTCACGGACGGGTTTCTCGAAGCCAACCGGGATGTCGTGCAGAAGCGGCTCGAGCGCAGCCTGACCAACGATCCCCATTGCTATGCTGCGGCCTACCGGGTTCTGGCGGAGAGCGATCTTGCCGGCCGGCTGCACGAGATCGCCGCGCCGGCGCTGGTCATGACCGGGGAGCACGATATCGGCTCCACGGCGCGGATGGCGCGCCTGATCGCCGGGCGCATACCCGGTGCAAAACTCCGCATCCTGCCCCGCCTGAAACACTCGGTTCTGCTGGAAGCGCCGGACAAGGTTGCCGGCCATATCAGGACCTTCCTCGAAAATTGACTGTGGCAGAACCCCTTGCCTTAGCCGCGCGTTCGGATATCGTGCGCACAACAAAAAGAAGGGGAGGATGGGTATGTTCGAAGGCTTCGCTCGCGAGCGGCGCCGGGTCAACGGCGTTGAAATCAACCATGTGATGGCCGGATCCGGGCCGCCGGTGCTGCTGCTGCACGGTTACCCGCAGTCGCTCACAATGTGGCACAAGGTGGCGCCGCAACTCACTGAACGCTACACCATCGTCGCGCCGGACCTGCGCGGCTATGGCGACAGCGAAAAGCCCGAAGCCGCGCCTGACGACCATACGGTCTACTGCAAGCGCACGACGGCCCAGGACATCGTCGAGCTGATGGGCGCGCTCGGTCACGAGGCGTGGCATGTGGTCGGCCATGACCGGGGCGCGAGGGTCGGCCATCGCATGGCGCTCGATCATCCGGAGAAAGTCCTGAGTTTCACCTCGCTCGACGTGGTCGCGTCGCAGGCGGCGTTCGACGGCATGGATGCCGCAATGGGCTATGCCTGGTTTCACTGGCTCCTGATGCGCCAGCCCCATCCGCTTCCCGAAACCCTGATCGGCAACAGCGTAAAGTTCTACTTCGATTTCCTGATGGAGCGCTGGTGCGCGACCGAGGGCGCGGTGACGCCGGAGGCCTATGCGGAATATGAGCGCTGCTTCTGCAATCAGGAAGCGGTCAACGCGACCTGCGCGGAATACCGCTCCGTGGCGCTCGACCTGGAGCATGACGACGTCGACCGCGGCCGGAAGCTCACCTGTCCCGTGCTGGCACTGTGGGGCGCGGACACGTCCAAGCGGCCCGGCTGGCAGACCGGCCGGGCGCTCAAGATGCTGGACACATGGAAAGAGCGTGCACAGGACGTGCGCGGCCGCGGCCTCGACTGCGGCCACTTCATGCCCGAGGAGCGGCCCGACGAGGTCGTCGCCGAACTGCTTGCCTTCTATGACGAGATCGGACGCTGAAATGGCCGCCGGAAAGTTTACTGCCCGGGACATGCAGGCGCGCAAGGATGCGGGCGAGAAGTTCACCATGCTCAGCATCTACGACTATCCGACCGCGCTGATTGCCGATGCGGCCGGGCTCGATTCGATCCTGGTCGGCGATTCGCTCGCCATGACCGTGCTCGGCCATGAGGACACGATCTCGGTGACGGTCGAGGAAATGCTGCATCATGTGAAGGCGGTGGCGCGGGCGGCCAAATCGGCCATGGTGGTGGCCGACATGCCGTTCATGTCCTACCAGTCGTCCAAGCGCGACGCGATCCTCAATGCCGGCCGGTTCATGAAGGAAGGCCGCGCCGATGCGGTCAAGCTCGAAGGCGGCGCGCCTGTCGCGCCGATCCTCGGGGCGGTGCATCGTGCCGGCATCCCGGTCATGGGCCATATCGGGCTCACGCCCCAGAGCGCGGGCCAGCTTGGCGGGCTCAAGGTGCAGGGCAAGGACGTGGCGGCGGCCCGGGGCCTGATCGACGACGCCGTGCTGCTGGAGCAAATGGGCGCCTTCGCCGTGATCATGGAATGCGTGCCGGCGGAAGTGGCGAAACTCGTGACCGCGCGCCTGAGCGTGCCGACCATCAGCTATGGCGCCGGGCCCCATTGCGACGGCCAGGGCATGGTGTCGGCGGACATGCTCGGCATGTTCGACCGGTTCATGCCGAAGTTCGCCAAGCAGTATGTCGATCTCGGTGCCGAGATACGCAAGGCATTCGAGAGCTATCGCGACGAGGTGCTCAAGGGCGAGTTTCCGGGCGAAGATCACAGCTATCACATGAACGCGGATGAGCTTGCCAGGCTGGCGGGCGAAGATCGGGAGACATAGGGGATGGGCGATCGTTTGAAGGACAAGGTGGCCATCGTCACCGGAGCGGGTTCGATCGGGCCCGGCTGGGGCAACGGCAAGGCGACCGCCGTGCTCTATGCGCGCGAAGGGGCCAAGGTGGTGACGGCCGACATCAATGAGGAGGCGGCCCGCGACACCGCCCGGATCATTGCGGACGAAGGCGGCGAGGCCTCTGTGTTCGAGGCCAATGTGGCCGACGCCGCGCAGGTCTCCGCCCTGATCGATCATGCGATCGAGACATTCGGCCGGATCAACGTTCTGCACAACAATGTCGGCCTGGTCGAGGTCGGCGGTCCGGTGGAGATCACCGAGGAGAACTGGGACCGGCTGATCGACACCAACGTCAAGAGCGTGTTCCTGGCCTGCAAATATGCCCTGCCGCACATGGTGGCGCAAAACTCGGGCGCCATTGTCAACGTGTCGTCGATCGCCGCGCTCAGATATGTCGGCTATCCGAGCGTCTCCTACAACGCGTCCAAGGGCGCGATCAATCAGCTGACCCAGAACGTCGCCGTGCAATATGCCGGCAAGGGCATCCGGGCAAACTGCATCCTGCCCGGCCTGATGGACACGCCGATGATCCACGCCTTCGTCACCGGCGGCTATGACGGGGATGACGAGGCAATGGTGGCCGAGCGCAACGCGCTCTGCCCGATGGGCCGGATGGGCGACGCCTGGGACGTCGCCAAGGCCTCGGTGTTCCTGGCCTCGGACGACGCGAGCTACATCACCGGCCATATGCTGGTGGTCGACGGCGGCATCACCTGCAAGTTCGGGTAACGCACGTTGCGCAAAGGCCGAACCGCCTTTTGAACCCTACGCGTGAACTCCTCTCCGTCGTATTTCCCGCGTTCGGAGTGACGGAATGGGGGTCGGTTATCGGTAGATCCGAAACCCGTGTGCATACCCCAACGCCTTCGCGGGCAGGGCAGCGCTAGTCCCGCACGGCGAACATCACCTCGCCGGCAATTGGGGCGTCGCGCGCCAGCTCGTGCTGGTAGAGCGCCATGCGG
>JBPCWF010000142.1:0-3722 GCA_051009775.1 Hyphomicrobiales bacterium
CGACCTTTATCCGCTGGTTGATGGCGCCGTCGCTCAATGCTTTCCCGGTGGCGCTGATTTGCACGGCGCTGTTTCTCGCAACGAGAGTCACCGTTTGCCCGCGGTGAACCAGGTGGGATGCCTCGAGCATGGATGAAACCATGATTTCCCCGGCCCTGATACCGCGCTTGAGTCGCATGTCCTCGACTTGATCGGGCTCGGTGAAATAAGTGCCAGTCACATTCGTCACATCCTTCTCCGCGAAGGAGAGATCGCCGCTCGTGATTTCCGCTCCGCGTGCGAGCGGGCGGCTGGCAGTGAGAACATTGCTCAGCACCGCCACTCGCACCGGCACGAAGAGTTTCCAGGTTTTCGGACCGCGACAGCGCACGCCAACCGCCGTATTGCTGCCTACCGAATAACCGTTGGGAAGGAAGGCGACGAGTGCCTGGGCGCACTGCGGCAGGCGCAGCCGCGCATCGAGCGATCCGGCCGTGATCAGCAGTTTGCCCTTCCGGCTCAGCTGGTCGCGAACAAAAGTCTCCGCCGTGTTCCGGATCGACTCCAGCGACTGCCAGTCGCCTGGTTTTTTCTCGCCCGCCAAGGCCGCTCCCGCGACGGCAAAGGCGAGCAGCAACGCCCACAGTGTCGGGGTTTTGACGGTTCTTACCGCCGCCGCAACGGCGAAATGACGCTTTTCGTCAAGAGTGCGGGCCCTCTGTGGCCCGAAATGTGGTGCTTTCATCAATTGAGCGCCTTTTTGCTGGCTGTTCAACATAAAGCGCTGCAAATGCCGTGCCACTCTCTGAGAGGACAGTCGAGTACCGATTGTTGCGTAACGTGAGAGCGCATTTGAGCGCATGCCGGCCCACGAGTTGCCCTACCGCTTAGGGCCTGGCTTTGCCGCTTGAGCGGAAGCTTCTTGCCGCCCGCCGGCGGCCACCCCGCTGCCGGTTCTCCAAAAAGCGCCAACATTCAACGGGTTGACGATTTGGCATGGAGATTGCAGATCTGGGGCCAACGCAACTGAAGAACTCAGGAAACGCAATGATAGCCTCCCAACTGTTTGGTATTCACGAACAAGCGCTCACTTTGAGAGCTCAGCGAAACGAAGTGTTGGCCAACAACATTGCCAATGCGGACACGCCGCGCTTCAAAGCGCGCGACCTCGATTTTCGCCAGGTCCTTAGCACGCAGGGCGCTAAGACCCAGCTTCTTCGCACCGATCCCCGCCACTTGAGTCCGCATGCGGCCATTCCCGGCGGCGAGCTCAAGTACCGCGTTCCAATGCAGCCGTCACTCGACGGCAATACAGTGGAAGCGGACGTCGAGCAGGCCGCTTTTGCCGAGAACGCAGTCCAGTACCAGGCAAGCCTCATGTTTCTTGGCGGGCGAATCGGCAGTCTCAGAAGCGCGATCACAGGAGATTAAGCCATGTCCTTCTTTCAGGTGTTTGACATCGCCGGCTCGGCAATGAGCGCCCAGTCCGTTCGGCTCAACGTCACGGCCAGCAACATTGCCAATGCAGACAGCGCAGCAAGCGACCCCAATGAAGTTTATCGTTCTCGCCAGCCCGTGTTCTCGACGTTCAATGAGCACATGGCCGACGCGCAGGGCAGTTTTGGCGTCAGAGTGCTGGGCATCGTCGAGAGTCAAGCGCCAGCGCGCTCTCAGTACCAGCCCGATCACCCCCAGGCGGACGAGGCCGGCTACGTTTACTTCTCCAACGTGAACGCGCTCGAGGAGATGGTCAACATGATGACCGCGTCGCGCTCCTATCAGAACAACGTGGAGGTCATCAACACCTCCAAAGATCTGCTACTCCGGACGCTGAGCCTCGGCCAGTAACGGTCATTCCCTGACGGAAAGGAAAGTTCATGTCAGACCTAAACAGCATCACCGATCTCACGAACCTCGGGATCGCCACACAACAGCCGTCGAACAAGAACGACGAGCTCGGCCAGGAAGACTTTCTGCGCCTCATGATTACTCAGTTCCAGAATCAGGATCCGTTCAAGCCCATGGAGAACGGAGATTTTCTTGGGCAGATCGCGCAGTTCGGCACGGTCTCGGGCATTCAGGAGCTGCAGGGCTCGTTCAACTCGCTGTCCGAGTCCTTGTATTCGGATCAGGCGCTGCAGGCGTCCGGGCTTGTGGGCCGCACCGTGCTTGCACGCCTGGACACCGGCGCGCTGGCTGCGGGCGGCACGATTAGCGGCGCGGTCGACGTGCCGTCCGGCACGCCGTCGCTGCAGATAGAAATCGTGGACGCCAGCGGGCAGATCGTAAGGCGTATGGACCTGGGCGCGCAAAGCGCCGGGCTCGTCTCGTTTCAATGGGACGGGATCACGGAAGGCGGTGAGCGTGCCGATCCCGGCCTATACACGATCAACGCGACTGTCGCCTCAGCGGGCGGCGCGTTTGCAGCGGAAACTCTAATCGCAGCCCCCGTAGAGAGCGTCACCCTGGCGCGGGCGGGCGGTGGATTGACTTTGAATCTCGCCGGCATGGGGCAGCTGCCCTTGAGCCAGGTACGGCAAATCATGTAACGGAGGATAGAACCATGCCATTTCGTATTGCTTTGAGTGGTTTGAATGCAGCGTCGGCGGATCTCGGTGTGACCGCCAACAACATTGCCAACGTAAACACGACCGGTTTCAAGGGATCCCGGGCGGAGTTCGCGGAGGTTTTTGCCACCGGAATTCAAAGCCGCAGCTCGGCCGTTCACGGCAGCGGCGTGCGGCTCACGAATGTCGCCCAGCAGTTCTCCCAGGGCAACATCGATTTCACCGACAACAGCCTCGATCTGGCCATCGGCGGTGAGGGTTTCTTCGTCCTGAGCGAGAACGGCACCCGCGTCTACTCGCGGGCCGGGAACTACAGCGTCGATCGAGACGGCTTTGTGGTGAACAGCCTCGGCCAGCGCCTGCAGGCTTATCCGTCGGCGGGCAACGGGATCTTCAACACCGGCAGCCTGTCGGATCTGCAGCTCACCGTGGGCGCCAGTTCGCCACAGGCCACCACCGGCGCAACCGTGGGCGTCAACCTGCCTGCAAACGCCCAGGTGCCGGGGAACCCGGCATTCGATCCAACGGATCCGAACAGTTTCAATCACACGACGTCCGCTACCGTCTACGATTCCCTCGGCGCTGCCCACACGGCCACGATCTATTTCATGAAAGATGCTGCCGTGAACACCTGGGGCACGCAGGTATACATCGATGGCAATGCCGTTGGTGGAGTGAACAACCTAGTCTTTGGTCCGAGCGGCACGCTGCAGGCGCCGGTAGGCGGTAATGTCGTGCTGCCCGCCTACACGCCTGGAACGGGCGCCGCGGATCTGAACCTGACCCTCAACTATCTCGATGCAACCCAGTTCGGCGACCAGTTCGGCGTCAATTCCCTGGTGCAGGACGGCTTTGCCACGGGACGCTTGACCGGCATCGACGTGAGTCAGACGGGCGTCGTCTTCGCGCGCTTCACGAACGGACAGTCTTCCCCGCTCGGCAAGGTGGCAATGGCCAATTTCACTAACCCGGGCGGCCTGCAGCAGCTAGGCGATACGACCTGGGGCGAAACCTTCGCCTCGGGCGATGCGCTGCTGGGCGAGGCCGGCACTTCCAGCTTCGGTCTGATTCAGTCCGGCGCGCTGGAAGCCTCCAACGTTGACCTGACTGAGCAGCTGGTCAACATGATCACCGCGCAGCGAAATTTTCAGGCCAATGCGCAGATGATTTCGACAG
>JBPCWF010000143.1:0-3697 GCA_051009775.1 Hyphomicrobiales bacterium
TTGTCCCAATCGATCTCCGCCGCGGCGCCGGCCCAGAACCCCTCGGGATCGTTCTGCCACGCCTGATAAACCTCGTGATACGCGCTCATGATCTCTCCCCGTCGCGCCGGCGCAATCGGCGCACCGCGCAGTTCATTGTCATACGCCCATTCTCCTGACAGCCCAGACGCAATGCAAGAGGCTTGGACTAAGACCTTGGCATGATGCCGGCGCACGCCGGACCGGCGGCGCGAGCTCTCCGCCGATTAACCTGCAATTCAGACAATTCGCCTAGAGTTTCCGCCAAACAGGCAGGGCGTTAAGACACAGAAAACTGGACGATGGTTACGTTTCCTTCGCGCAGATTGTGGATCGGTCTGATGGCGTTGTTCGCCGTCGACATCACCTGGGTGGTCTTCACCGACTTCCAGGTGTCGGTTTCCGCGTGGCCAATGGTCGGCGGCACCTGCTGCGCGCTTGCCGCCGTGGCATGGATCTACACGGCGCTCAGGCCCTCGGCCGAGATCGCCCATATGTGCCTTGCGACCCTTTACATGATCCTGCTGACCAGCGCGGTTGCCATGTTCAGCTATCTGCTGACCAGCCTGAACTACCCGCTGCTCGACGCCGCCTATGCCGATGCCGACCGCTTGCTCGGATTCGACTGGCTGGGCTTTCTTGCCTGGACCAACGACCGCCCGCTGCTCGGATACGCGCTGACCCTGTCCTATCACAGCTCGCTGGCGCCGGTCGCCGTGCTGGTCGTTCTGCTTGCGCTGACCAGCCGTTTCGCCCAGCTCAACGAATTCCTAGGCCTGTTCCTCGTCACCATCTCCGTGGTCATCGTGCTCGCCGGGCTGTTCCCGGCGGCCGGCGCCTACGTCCATTACAACCCCGCGCCGGAGCTGTTCGCCAATCTCAATCCCTCCGCCGGCCTCTGGCATCTGGAACAGTTCACCGGATTGCGTGACGGCTCCCTGCGCCATGTCGACCTGTCGAACGCCGAAGGTCTGGTGACCTTCCCCTCGTTCCACACCTGCCTCGCCATCATCGTCACCTGGGCGACCCGGGACTTCCGCTGGGTGTTCGCCGCGACGGCGATCCTCAACGGCGCGGTCATCGTGTCGACCCTGCCGGAAGGCGGCCATCATCTGGTCGACGTGTTCGCAGGCGCGATCATTGCGGCAATCGGCATCGCCGCGCTGCGCGCCGGGCCGGTGTTCGGGCGGGCGCCCAAGACGGAGCAGCCGGCCGTCTCCACGGCCTGAGCTTTCGCGGGCGTCACACGGCAGGCATCTGCTGCGTGATGCAGTGAACGCCGCCGCCGCCTTCCGCAATGAACCGTCCGGCGACCGGCACGATTTCGCGCCCCGGAAAAGCGTCGCGCAGGATCGCCAGCGGTGCATCGTCTTCGCAGGCATTGCCTGTGACCGGCACAACCACCCCGCCATTGCAGATGTAGAAGTTCATATGCACCACGTCGCCGGCGCCGAGCGGAACCGGAATGATGTCCAGCGTCCGGCCCTTCGCGTCCACGCTACCTTCCAGAACCGCCCGGGCGTCCGAAGTGATCGCGTGGTTCGGATCGCCGCGGTCGTCGGTCATGTGCAGAAGAACGACACCCGGCGCGGCAAACGCGGCGACGCCGTCGACATGCCCGTCCGTGATCGTATCAGGCGCCAGCCCCGCGGCGAGCCAGATGATCTTCTCGACGCCGAGCCAGCCCTTGAGGACCGCTTCGATTTCCCCCTTGGACCGGCCCGGATTGCGGTTGGCGTTGCGCAGGCACTGTTCGGTCGTGATCAGCGTGCCCTCACCGTCGACATGAACCGCACCGCCTTCGAGCACGAGGTCGGCCGGGTGAAACGGCATGCCGAAATGGCCCGCCAGCCGCGCTTTCACAAGGGCGTCGTCGTCATACGGCCGGTACTTGCCGCCCCAACTGTTGAACTCGAACCCGGCGACGCGGCGTTCCGGTCCGCCATTGACCAGGATCATCGGGCCGCTGTCCCGGCACCAACCGTCATTCATCGGCATCTCGACCAGGTCGATCGATGACGACAGGAGCCTGGACGCAGCAGCGGCATCTTGCGGGCGCACCGCCATGGTCACCGGCTCGAAGTCCGCGACCGCATTGGCCACATTGGCCCATTCCGCCCGCGGTTTGGACAAATCGCGACCGGCCCAGTTCTGCGGCGGCAGAAACTGCATCAGCGTGCGTTCGTGCGGCTGCCACTCCGCCGGGAAATAGAACCCGTCATCGGCCGGCGCGGACAGCTGGATGTCTGCGCCGGCCCGGGCGTAGTCGGGAGCTTCGGCGCGCGCGCCGCCCGCGGCGCGGGACGCACCGGCCGACGCACCCGCCGCAGCCAGCATCATGATAATCTCTCGTTTGTACACATCCAGATCACTATGCATCCGCACGCGGGATACCCGAAGTCAATTTCCGGTGCGCGCAAGCAAAAGCGACAGCAATCGGCTCGCCCTTGTTCGGCCATGATGGTACACTCTGCGTATTCGGAAATGATCGGCCTGGCAAAGGCGGCCTTCACTTCGCTGCGCCCGGGACCGGGCCGGACGAGGAGGGCAACATGGATGTCGTTTGGCTTTTGATCGGGTTCATTACCGGCGTGCTGGCCGCATGGCTTTACTTGAATGCACGGCTGAAGACCCAGTTGGAAGAGCGTGAGGCGGAACTCTCGGCGGAAAGCCGGCGGATCGAACAGGCGATGGCCACCGAGCAGACCGCGCACGGCGAGACCAAGCGGCTGCTGACGGAGACCGAGGCCGCGCAAGTGTCCGCGGTCGGGCAGGCCAACAGCCTCAAGGCGGACATGAAAGCCAGTCACGAAAAGCTCGAGACCGAAGCCAACGAGCACCAGGAAACCAAACGGCTGCTGTCGGAAGCCGAAGCCATGGCTGCCTCCGCGGTCGAACGGGCCAACTCCCTGAACGCCGATCTGAACACGAGCCGCGACAGCCTGGAGCGGCTTCAGTCCGAGGACGCCAAGAGAGGCGAACAGATCGATCAGCTCAAGGCGCAGAACGAGGAGCTGAAGCTGCGGGCTGACGCGGCGAAGGCGGCGGAGGCGGCGCGGGACGGGCTCGAAGCCGAGTTGCAGAAGTCCCGAACCGAACATCAGGCGATCGCCGACGACAACCGCACCCGGATCGCCGACCTGCAGGAGCGCGCGGCCCATCAGGACACCGAGATCACACGGCTCGAGGCGGAGCTCACAAAACTCCGCGCGGACGCGGACAGTCCGTCGTCTCCGCCGGCCGCGGAGCCCCAGAGCCCGGCGCCTGCGCCCGTGACCGCACCCGCACCGGCAGCGGCGCCCGAAACCAAGGCGGCGCCGGAGAGCGCGCCCGCATCCGGGACCACGCCGCCGGCGGAAAGTGCACCCGCACCCGCAACGGCGGCGGACGATCTGACCAGGATCAAGGGAATCGGTCCCGTACTGAGGGAAAAACTCAATAAGCTGGGGATAACTTCATTCCGGCAGATCGCCGATTTCACCCCCGCCGATATCACCCGGGTCGACGCGGTTCTGGATTTCCCGGGACGGATCGAGCGCGAGAAGTGGGTCGAACAGGCGCGCGGGTTCGCGCAGGGTTGAAAGCGCCAGCGGCGCCGCAGGAATGCGGCGCCGCCGAGCCGAACGATGATTGTCCGCCTACACTTTATTGTAGGAGTAGAGGAAGCGTGCGGCGGTGA
>JBPCWF010000144.1:0-3206 GCA_051009775.1 Hyphomicrobiales bacterium
ACATCGAACCGCTCGGCGCGCTCGGGGTGGTCGACCCCGCAGATGTCGATGAAGACGACGAACCGGCAGGCCGGATCGTCACGCAGAAACTTCAGCGCCCGCCCGATCTGATCGGCGACGACGGCCATGTTGAGCTCGCCATGCGCCACTTCCCAGTGGGCCACCGCGGTGTCGATTTCGGCCGCAATATGCTCGCCCAGTTCCTGCAGAGCTTCGTCCATGTCCCTGTCTTCGCCTCAAGCGATCGCCGGTTCACCGTTCTATCGTGCCGGTGCGGCGGATCTTCTTTTGCAACTGGAGAATGCCGTAGAGAAGTGCTTCGGCGGTCGGCGGACACCCGGGGACATAAATGTCCACCGGCACCACCCGGTCGCAGCCGCGCACGACGGCATAGGAATAGTGATAGTAGCCGCCGCCATTGGCGCACGAGCCCATGGAGATGACATAACGCGGCTCGGGCATCTGGTCGTAGACCTTGCGCAGGGCCGGGGCCATCTTGTTGGTCAGCGTGCCGGCGACGATCATGACATCGGACTGGCGCGGGCTGGCGCGCGGCGCGAAACCGAAGCGCTCCGCATCGTAACGCGGCATCGACACCTGCATCATCTCGACCGCGCAGCAGGCCAGACCGAAAGTCATCCACATGAGCGAGCCGGTGCGCGCCCAGTTGATCAGATCATCGGACGTGGTGACCAGGAAGCCCTTGTCTGCAAGTTCGTTGGAGATCGCGGCGTAGAGCGGATCGTCCGGCCGCACCAGGGCCGACCCATCCGGTTTGACAAGGCCCGTTCCCTCGGCCACGGGCTGGGAGCTCCGGCCGCTGTCGCTCAATCCCATTCGAGCGCTCCCTTCCGCCACTCGTAGACGAAGCCGACCGTCAATACGGCAAGAAACACCATCATGGACCAGAAGCCGAACACACCGACCTCCTTGAACGCGACCGCCCACGGAAACAGGAAGGCCACTTCGAGATCGAAGATGATGAACAGGATGGCGACCAGGTAGAACCTGACATCGAACTTCATGCGGGCATCGTCAAAGGCATCGAAACCGCATTCGTAGGCCGAGACCTTTTCCGGGTCAGGCCGGTGGATCGCAATGATCATCGCGGAGAACAGGAGCGCAAGGCCGATCGCAAGCGCAATACCGATGAAGATCACGATCGGCAGGTAGTCCTTGAGCAGTTCTTCCATGCGCGCGCCTAGAGACTGTTGCACCTGCGAGGTGTTCGGGCCTGTTGAAAAAGCGCGACCCCCCGACCTCTGCTAAGGCCCGCGTGGCTCAAATCCCCATCGACCACCGGCCCTACCCTCATGATCAGGTGTTACCCCACTGCTCTAACCTGCGCAAGCGGCAATTCCCCGCACGGACTGCTCGCGAAAACGTTGACCACAGTTGATTTCAAGCCGGCTGCGAGACCGGCCATCTAGGGCCAGGGAAACGGTCGCCGACCGGCGTACCCGCCCCTTGTGGAGAGGAACCCGAAAATGCCTGCATCAACGAGTGTAATGCACAGATCCCATTTGCATACCTACGCCGCCGCCGTCCTGCTGGCCCTCGGCATTGCCGCCGCTGCCGCGACCGGCATGTCAACGCCGAACGCCGCGGCTTCCACGGGCGTCGCCACGCCGCAAAGCCCGCAGGATGCGGCGGTCTACGACCAGAAAAAGAAGAAAAAGAAGAAGGAAAAGAAGCGTCGCGGCTCATTCTTTGGGTAGTAATGGCGAATCGCAGTCTTGATGTGACACGCATCACACATGATTCCCCGCGCCGGCCCATATGAGGTGAACAGGTGTTTTTGCCGCATACGGGCCGGCGGATCGCGTTCGGACATCCCGACGCCCCCGGCCGGCGCCCTGCTCCATCAACTCAAAACACGGTGATGTCTCATGGATAAGGTTCACACTCCGCGTTTCGCGCCTAACTGCCGCGCGGCCGTTTTATCGGCGCTTGTCATTGGCGCGACCCTCGGCGCCGTCTGGTCTTCCGCCGCCAGTGCCGCCGGCACCAACGGTCCCGATTACACGGCAGCTCAGGAGTCCGTCGCCGAAATCTGCCAGGCCTACGACCAGTATGGCAAACCGATCACCGACACCCGAGGCCGCCCGGTCACCCACAAGTCAAGTGCCACATGCCGCACCGCCGGGTATATTCACGAGAAGAGCGACGATGCCCGGCAGGAGGATTCCAGGCGCGGTTCGTTCACCAACTAGCCCCGGAGGCCCCTCTCAGCCCCTTGGGCGGCACCACATCCGGGGACGCCTTTGCGCAAAGCTCATGACAATGGCTTGCTGACGTGCGCGTGCTGGGCCGGGTTCGGCCTCGTGCTGATCGGCGCTGCGGCCGCGCTTGCCGTCCTGTCCGGCCGCTTCGGCTACGATGTCGAGGTCATCGACATGCCGGTACCCGCGTTGCTCGCCGTCATGATTGCCTCCGGCTGCGTCTATCTGGTGCTTGCATGGTGGATGCACGGGCGGGCCAAAACCGGCCACCGGTCCCCAGCCGCCCTGTTCGCCTGGATCTTCATCGCCGGTGTCGTGATGCGCCTGGTGTTTCTCGGCTCCCAGCCGATCCTCGAAGACGACTATAACCGCTACCTCTGGGACGGCGCGGTCACCGCCAACGGTCTCAACCCCTATGTCCACAGTCCGGCCGAGGCGGCCGCGCGCCAAACCGGCAGCCCGGACCTGGACCGCCTTGCATCGCAGGCGGACGCGATCCTGGCGCGCATCAACTATGCCCGGCTGCGCACGGTCTATCCGCCGGTCGCCGAGGCCGCCTTCGCGCTTGCCCACGGGCTGAAGCCCTGGAGTCTCGATGCCTGGCGGCTGCTCGTGCTGACGGGAGACCTGGCCATCTTCGGCCTTGTCGTTCTTTTGCTGCAGGCGATCGGACGGCCGCTGTCCTGGGTGGCGCTCTACTGGTGGAACCCGCTGGTGGTCAAAGAGCTGCACAATTCCGCGCATATGGATGTGCTGGTTGTCATCGGCATGCTGGCCGCGGTCTGCCTGGCGGTCAAACACTGGCCGCTCTGGGCTGCCGGCGCCACCGCGTTCGCAGTGGGCGCCAAGCTGTGGCCGTTCGTCCTGCTGCCGACCCTGCTGCGTCCCTGGCTGCGCAGACCGGCCGTGTTGACGGCGGCCCTTGCGGTCGCGGTGCTGGCATCCGCGGTGCTGCTCGCGCCGATCCTGCTTGCCAAACTGGAC
>JBPCWF010000145.1:0-4082 GCA_051009775.1 Hyphomicrobiales bacterium
GACTTGGAGCGTGAGGCTGCAGCGGGCGAGATTCAACCGGTAGACGCGAGAGTGGCGGCGCACCTGACCCGTGACCTGCGCGGCGCCGCCCGTGCCGTTCCGCTCTATCGCGCCGCTGTCGAAAACCATCCGGAGGATGCCGAGATGCGCTACAGCCTGGGTGAGGCCCTGCTGGACCTGGGCGACGACGAAGGTCTCATCCATCTCGACAAGGCCCGCGGGCTTGATCCCGGGCTGTCTTCGGGCGTGATTGCGCTCGCGTCGGACTTTCTGGCGTCGAACGGTGACATGGTGCGCGCCCGTGCCTATTGCGCCGAGATCGATGGCGCCCTGGACGAACTCGAACGCGCCGGCGATGAGCGTTTGAACGTCACGCACAGCGATATTTTGGACCCGCATGCGCTTGACAGTGCGTCCGTCGCGCTGATCGCTGATCGCGTCGCCGGGATCACGAGCGTCCGGCGCGCCTGGCTGGCGCGCAAGCGAGTCGAGCGTCTGCAAGCCCGCCCATGCCTGGTTCTGATGATCGAGTACAGCCCGCTCAAGTCGTGGTTGGGCGGCGCCGAGACCGAGCATGAAAAACTGCGTGAGGCCTGCACCGACCTGCCATTCGACATGTTTTTTCTCCGCCACTCCTTCGGCACCCGCCGGTTCCTGACAAAGATGAAGGCGGTGCCCGGATCGGGCGTGTTCGACCGCGAGGTTTTGCAGCCATCCGCGGTCCGCAAGGCGACATTGGATGCTCAGGTGCCGTCGGATCGAACCGGAGAGTCCGACAGGGATTATCAGATTAGAAGCGAGTAAGCGCCTTCGTGGCGCAGCAGCTGGACCTTGGTCTCCACCCCGCCGGCGCCCGAGAAGCCGCCAAGGCCCTCGGCCGCAAGCACCCGGTGGCACGGGATGATAATCGGGATCGGGTTGGACCCACAGGCCTGACCGACCGGCTGGGCGGGAACGCCGAGCTCTTTGGCGATCGTGCCATAGGTCGTGGTCTCGCCCAGCGGAATGCGCTTCATGGCCTCATAGACCTGCTGCTGGAACGCGGTGCCCCGGGGCGCGAGCGGCAGGTCGAAGCTGTCGAGGGTGTTTTCGAAGTACGCCTTGAGCTGGTCCTGCGCCTCGGCCAGCAGCGGCGTCATTCCGTCTTCGTCGCGCGGCGACCAGGTGACGCGCGTGATGTGCGCATCGTCCGCGACGATGGCGATCCGGCCGACCGGCGTATCCAGATTTGCGACAGGCATGGTTCGATATCCACGGTCAATGCAGTCAGTCTAGCGGAGTTCGCATGGCTGCCAAATCCGCAATCGTACGGTCCGTGCGGTCTCCCGCCTATCCCCTGACACCTTCGACAAGGCCGGCGATGAAGCCGATGAGCATCACGACGCCGAAGAGGATCAGCACATATTTGAGCACGATCCTGAGCGCCCGCTTCGCGCCGCCGCCCTCGGGTGCGTCCGGCGATGGCGCCGGGCCGAAACGCCGGTAGAGGCCGCGGATCAGGAAGAACGCGCCGGCCAGGGCAAGCAGGGTCGGGATCCCGGTGAACACGGTCACCAGCATGATGCCCATGGCGACCGTTGCCAGCTCTTCCTGGAACGGCGTGTTGCAGCTGACGCTGCCGGTATCGAGCCTCGGGCACAGATCGAGCACCGACAGAGCGACCATGATGGCGATGCCGGTCACGACCACGATCAGGGCGCCGTAGCAGATCAGGCGGAAAACGAGATAGGCAATCTCGCCCTTGCGGGTCACTGGCTCGCCCAGACGATCCGCGCGATCCAGTCCAGATCCCTGAGTTCGATCGTGCGGTCGGGATGTTCCCGGTTGAACGAGGCGAGTTCGACGTGATGGGCGGTCTGGCGCTTCAGCACCTTGGCCATGACCTCGCCTTCCATGGTCTTGGCGATCACCCGGTCGCCGCGCCGGACGCCGGAGTTGGGCGACACGATGACGACATCGCCGTCGCGGTAGACCGGCATCATGCTGTCGCCGGTGATCTCCAGGGCGTAGACGTTCTCGTCCTTGATCTCCGGGAACGCCACTTCGTCCCAGCCGCTGCCGGCCGGGAAGCCGGCATCGTCGAATATGCCGCCGGCGCCGGCCTGCGCCAGGCCGATCAGCGGCACCAGCCGCATCGGCGCGCTGCGCCCGATGGTGGCTTCGGCCACGAGGCTGAGGAACTCGTCGAGCGACGATCCGGTCGCGTCGAGAACCTTGGCCAGGCTCTCCGTGTTGGGCCAGCGCTTGCGGCCGTCAGGCGTGATCCGCTTGGATTTGTTGAAGGTGGTGGCGTCCAATCCGGCCTTCTTGGCAAGCCCCGATGCCGTCAGATTGTAGCGCGCGGCAAGCGCGTCTAGTGCGCCCCAGATTTGGCGGTGCGTGAACATAGGGTGTGATTCTTGTCATCCAGAGCCCCCGGAATTAGGAATTTTTACCTCAATTGTGGATTTTTATCCACAAAAATTTCACGCCTTGAGCGGGTGGGATGCGGCGTATAGGGTGCCTCCGTTATTTGCCCCAGGATATCGGGATGCAGACCAGGACAATCTACAAGATCTGCACAGAGGAAGAATGGGCCGAAGCCCGGCGGACCGGAACCTATCGGGGATCGCAAGCCGATCTGCGCGACGGTTTTATTCATTTCTCCACGGGCCCGCAAGCGGCCGGGACCGCCAGGCAACATTTTGCCGGTCAGGCGGACCTGGTGCTGGTATCGTTTCTGGCCGATGATCTTGGTCCCGGGCTCAAATGGGAGCCCTCGCGCGGCGGCGCTTTGTTCCCTCATTTCTACGGTGAACTGCCCGCGGCCGCGGCCCGCTCGGTGGTACCACTACCGCTGAGTGAGGAGGGCCATGTGTTCCCGGAGCTGGACGGCTAGGGGCGATGCTGTTCGACCTTGCACGCCCTTTCCTGCATGCGGTCGATGCCGAACAGGCGCACCGGCTCACCATCGCAGCGCTCAAGGCCGGCGTGCATCCGCGCCAGTCCGAGCCGGACCCGCCGAGCCTGGCCGTGCAGGCCCTCGGGCTGAGCTTCCCCAATCCCCTGGGCATGGCGGCGGGCTTCGACAAGAACGCCGAGGTGCCCGACGCCCTGCTCGCCATGGGGTTCGGATTCGCCGAAGCCGGCACGGTGACGCCGAGGCCGCAGGCCGGCAATCCCAAGCCGCGCGTATTCCGCCTGCCGCGCGACCGCGGTGTGATCAACCGGCTCGGCTTCAACAATGACGGCCATGTCGCGGTTCTCGGACGACTGGAGGCGCGCGCGCGGCGCGGCGGCATCGTCGGCGTCAATATCGGCGCCAACAAGGACACCGAAGACATGGCGGCGGACTATGTGCTCGGGCTTGCCGCCTTCTATGGTTTCGCCAGCTATTTCACGGTCAACATCTCCTCGCCCAACACCCCGGGCCTGCGCGGGTTGCAGGCGCGTGGCCCCCTTGACGACCTGATCGGCCGGCTCCTGGACGCCCGCGCCCGGCTCGCGCCCGAAGGCGGGGCGCCGACGCCGCTCCTGGTCAAGATCGCACCGGACCTTACGGACGAGCAGCTGGCGGACGTCGCCGCGGTCTGCGTCGCGCGCAAGGTCGACGGCGTCATCGTCTCCAACACGACGCTCGCGCGGGACGGGCTTGAAGACGAAAACGCCCGGGAACAGGGCGGCCTCTCCGGTGCGCCGCTGTTCGAGCTCTCAACCCGGGTGCTTGCGGACTTCGCCCGCGCAACCGAACGCCGCCTGCCGCTGGTCGGCGTCGGCGGCGTCACCTCGGCCGAGACCGCCTATGCCAAGATCACGGCCGGCGCCTCGCTGGTCCAGCTTTATACCGGTCTCGTCTATGACGGGCCGGAGCTCGTCGCAAAGATCAAGCGCGGCCTGGCCCGGGCCCTCGAGCGCGACGGCTTTGGCTCCGTCGCCGAAGCGGTCGGCGCCAAACTCTGAAACCCCCGGGAGACCTCCATGGACGTTACGATCTATCACAACCCGCGCTGCTCCAAATCGCGCCAGACGCTGGCCCTGCTCGAGGAGCGCGGCATTGCGCCGACGGTGGTCCGGTATCTTGACCAGTCGCCGAGCGCGGCGGA
>JBPCWF010000146.1:0-2780 GCA_051009775.1 Hyphomicrobiales bacterium
TTGCGCCGAACGAATCGCCGGCGACCAACGCCGACCTTGCCCAGCGCTACCCGCTCAACATCCTGTCGCCCAAGAGCCACGCTTTCATGAATTCAAGCTACGGCAACATGGAGCAGCAGCTGCACCATGCCGGCGAGCAGGCGGTGATCCTGAACCCTGCCGACGCCAGAGAGCGCAACATCGGAGAGGGCATGCCGGTGGTCGTCGGCAACGACCGCGGCACGTTCGAAGCAGTCGCCCGGATCGATCAGGATGTCATGCCCGGCGTGGTGGTGGCGCCGCTCGGCTACTGGCGCCAGTTCAGTCGGAACGCGGCGACCGTGCAGGCGGTGAACTCCGGCGCCTACGCCGACCTTGGCCGGGCGCCGACATTCTCCGACAACCTGGTGCAGGTGATGCCGGTGGCCGCGGCGCAGGCGGCGGAGTAGTCATCTGACGGCTCATGCACGGTTTCCCGGCCGCGCCGGCGTGAGACAGCTTTCCAGCATCTCCGCGCAGCGCGCCCAGGAAAAGGCCGCCGCGAATGCGATGCAGTCGGCGGGCCGGCATAACAGGGCCCGCCCGATCGCCGCCTTGAGATCGTAATCCAGCGCCCCGACCTTGTCGGAGGTGATGACGTCGATCGGCCCTTCCACGGGAAAGGCGGCGACCGGCACACCGCAGGCGAGCGCCTCCAGCATCACCAGCCCGAACGTGTCCGTGCAGCTCGGAAACACGAACACGTCGGCTGCCGCGAGCGCCTCGACCAGCGGTTCGCCCGTCCGGTAGCCGGTGAAGGTGACCTCGGGATACTGCCGGCGCAACTCGGGCAGCTGCGGTCCGTCGCCGACGACGACTTTGGAGCCGGGCAGGTCAAGGTCGAGAAAGGCGGCCAGGTTCTTCTCCACGGCCACGCGCCCGACATTGAGGCAGATCGGCCGGGCGAGGCCGCCGAAGGGATCGGTGTTTCGCGGCCCGAAACGGTCGCAATCGACACCGCGGGTCCAGGTGACGACATCGCTGAAGCCGAGCTCGGTCAGTCTCCGGGTGACCGTTGCCGTGGGCGCAAGCGTGGCGCGCGCGGGCGCGTGAAACCTGCGCAGCACGCGATATGCCATGCGCTCGACGCCCGGCAGGGGCAGTCTTTCGGCGATCATTTCCGGAAACCGCGAGTGGAAGCTGGTGGTGAAGGCCAGCCCCCGCTTGAGGCAGTGGCGCCGGGCGATCCAGCCGAGCGTGCCCTCCGTGGCGATATGAATGCAGTCCGGTGCGAACCGCTCGATCTGACCGGCAATCGATTTCGGGCGGGCAAGCGCCAGACGGATTTCCGGATAGGTCGGCAGCGCAAAAGTCCGTCTGCCCTCATGCGTGACGAGGCAGATCTCATGGCCCAGCGCCGACAATTCGCCGCTGACCCGATCGAGCGTCGTGACGACGCCGTTAACCTGTGGATACCAGGCGTCGGTCACCATCAGAATGCGCATTGGCCGGCTCCTCGCGGCGGCGGGCAACTTGCACTTGCGCCCAGTGGATCAGTTCGAACCGTCCGTCGAAATGCTCGACAAGGGCGGAACAGCTCTCCACCCAGTCGCCGTCGTTGAAATAGACGACATCATCGACGACGCGCATTTCCGGCGTATGGACATGACCGCAAATGACGCCATCGGTGCCGCGCCTCTTGGCTTCATGGACCATCGCATGTTCGAAGTTGGAGAGGAACTCCACCGCCTTCTTGACCCGGTTCTTCAAATAGGCCGACAGCGACCAGTAGGGCAGGCCCAAATATCGGCGCACCCGGTTGAGCACGGCGTTGACGGAAATTGCGGTTTCGTAGGCCGTATCGCCGAGATAGGCGAGCCACTTGGCGTATTTCACCGCGCCGTCGAATTCATCGCCGTGCATTACGAGATAGCGCTTGCCGTCGACGCCGGTATGTATGTCGTCCATTCTCACGCAAAGCCGTACGAACACTGTGTGACAGCCCGAGCACGCCGCTGCGCTTGACAAATAGGTACATATGTACCAATATAACAATCGTGAAGAAACCGATTGAACGCGTGCAGACCGGGGTCCGGATCGAGAAGCGCCTGCTCAAGGTCCTCAAAGGGCTGGCGGAGCATCTCGACTTGTCGCTCGGCGACCTGCTCGAAGGCATGGCGCTGCATTGTTTCGAGAACAAGCCGCCATTCGACGAGGTGACGCTCAAGAAGATCGAGCAGCTCAAGAGCGTCTACGACCTGGATCTCGGGGCCGCCGACAGTCACAAATTCCAGGAAGACGGACAGGACCAATGAACCGGAACTATGCGGATATGACCCGATCATTCGAGGCGCAGGACCTCGACAATTCGGCATTTCGCCACCTCGATCATATCGGCGTCGCCTATGAGATGCTGCGCCGCTACGACTTCATCGAGGCGTCCGCCAGATATGCGGACAACATCCGTGCGCTGGCCGCTAAGGCGGGTGCGCCGGGCAAGTTCAACGCCACGATCACCCTTGCCTTCATGAGCCTGATCGCCGAGCGCATGGCCACCACCGACCATGCCGGCTATGACGATTTCATCGCGAAGAACGGCGATCTCCGGTCGAAAAACGTGCTCGAGAAATGGTACTCGCCGGCGCGGCTCAGCTCAGAGCTCGCCCGAGATATGTTTCTGCTTCCGGACATCTCAACGTAGCCCGCAAGCGCTGCGCGCCAATTTCTGTGTGGCGCCGAGGCAGAAAGGCTCCGCGGCCGTTTTCCTGATCGAATCCGGCCATGTCGCGCCTCTCGCATTCGTGCGCGGGCGAAAAAACTTC
>JBPCWF010000147.1:0-3614 GCA_051009775.1 Hyphomicrobiales bacterium
CTCGAAGCCCGGTGCCGGACGTCCGCGCAGAACCGACAAGCTGCGCCCGAGCCGCTCCGCCTCGATCAACGAGGCGGTCGAGACCACGTGGCCCGCCGCGCGCAGCACCCCGGCCGCCTTGACCAGCCAGCCGGCCACGATCCGCTCCGCGTCCGTCTCCCAGATATGGCTGCACCAGCCGGGCGCCGCGACGCCCGCGCCGTAGCCGCTCGCGAAGGCCAGCCTCGGCGAGGTCCACGGCACCCAGGTCGACGAGATCTTGCGCTTCGGCACGCCCTTGAGCAGCGCCCGGTCGTCCTTGGCCGTGTGCTTTGCCGTGAGCGCGGGCACGTGCCATGCCCCGCACACCACCGCGACCGGCCCCTCTGCCGCCTTGCGCTCCCTGGAGATTTCGAGGCGCATATGCGCCTCGCGCGCCGCCTCATAGGCATCGGGCGGCGGGGCGTCCTCACGCAGCGCCGCCATGGCATCGGCGATTGCGGCGAAGACCGGCCCGGGCGCCGGGTTCTCCTCGATCACGTCGCGCCACCAGCTCTCCCCGTCTTCATATCCCGCCGCATGGGCGAGCACGCCGATCGGGTCGCGGTGGACCTGCAGGACGGGCGGTTCGGAAACATCTGCGGCGGCGGCCTCCTCCGTCGTCTCGTCCTGTCCGCCGTCGCCCTCATCTCCAGTCTCCTCCGGCGGAACCGGAAGGCGCCAGCTCACCGGCAGATCGATGAACCGGACCGGTACACCATGGCGCACCGCCCAGCACACCGCCTGGTATTCCGGCGAGAACTGCGCGAACGGCCAGAACACGGCCTGCTCCGGCGTGTCCGCCGCATAGGCGAGCAGCGCGACCGGCGGCGCCATCGCCGGGTCGGCCAGCATGGGCAGGAGATCGCTCGCATCCGCCGGCCCCTCGATCAGCACGGTCTCAGGCACCAGCGCCTCCAGCGCCTCGACCAGCTGGCGCGCCGAGCCCGGCCCGTGATGCCGGATGCCGAATATATGGAGCGGGGCCGCCATCGGCTCAGACGAGGTCGGTCATGAGCTGGTAGTAGCCGGCATAGTCCGGGCGCTTCTTGAGCACGGTCTCGAGATATTCCTCCAGCACCGCCTTGTCCTGCACCGGGTCCTTGACGATGGCGCCGATCAGGTTGGGCGCGATGCCGTCGGCGCTCAGCTTGCCATCGTTGAAGAAGGCGGCCTGGCTCAGGCCGCCGACCATGACCGCGATCGCTTCCGCGGTCGACAGGTTGCCGGTCGGCGTCTTGAGGGTCATCTTGCCGTCCAGTGTCTCACCGCCGCGCAGCTCGCGGAAAATGCCGATAACGCGCGCGACCTCTTCGGAGACGTTCTTCGGGGCAGGCAGCTCCAGGCTCTCCGCCATTTCGCCGACCCGCTTTGTGACGATGGCGATTTCCTGGTCCATGTCGTCGGGCAGCGGCAGCACCACCACATTGAACCGGCGCTTGAGGGCGGCGGACAGTTCGTTGACGCCCTTGTCCCGGTTGTTCACCGTGGCGATGACGTTGAAGCCGCGCGTGGCGTAGACCGCTTCCTTCAGTTCCGGGATCGGCAGCATCTTTTCCGACAGGACGGTAATCAGCGTGTCCTGCACGTCGGAGCCCATGCGGGTCAGCTCCTCCAGGCGGCACAACTTGCCATCCTCCATCGCCTGATAAAGCGGCGTCGGCACCAGGGCCTCCCGGCTCGGCCCGTGCGCCAGCAGCTGGGCATAGTTCCAGCCATAGCGGATCTGGTTTTCATCGGTGCCGGCAGTGCACTGGATCACCAGGGTGGAGTCGCCGGTCACCGCCGCGGCGATATGTTCCGACACCCAGGATTTCGCGGTGCCCGGCACGCCGAGCAGAAGCAGCGCCCGGTCGGTGGCGAGCGTCGCAACCGCGGTTTCGATCAGCCGGCGGTCGCCGACATATTTCGCCCCGATCTCGGTGCCGTTGGCGGCCTTGCCGCCCATCAGATAGGTCACCACCGCCTGGGGCGAGAGCACCCATCCGGTAGGCTTTGCCGCATCGTCCGACGCCTTGAGCGCTTCGAGGTCCGCGGCGTAGGTCTGTTCGGCTGGCAGGCGCAGGATTTCAGTCACGTTGAGGTCTCCGTTCGAGCGCGGCATTGAGGTGCAGCATGTCAAGTTTGGGATCGGCGGCCATCAGGCCCAATTCGGTGAAACGGTCGATCAGGGCGACAGCGGCCGGGGGGTCGGCGAGCAGGCCCAGGTGAAAGGTGCCGGAGAGCACCTCGTGTTCGTGCATCTTGTGGCGCGCGTCATCCGCCTTGGAGAACGCCTTGAGCTCGGAGATCAGGGCACGGAACCCGGGGGCCGCCGCGATGGCGACATAGGGCATGTCGCCGAGGGCGTCGCCGGCGCAGGCCACGGTCGCGGCGAAGGTCGCGCCGTCCCGGTCGCGGATCGTGGCGGCAAGACCGCGCCGCGCTTCGCCGTCCAGGCGACGCGCCAGCGGACCGACGGAGGAAAGCATGTCGGCGCCCTCCTCGAGCAGCCGTTGCGCGCAGGCCAGTTGCACCGCATCTGAGCCGGTCTCAGAGACCATGTGAACGAAGCTCTCGGTCGCGGCACCATCGCCCTTGGGACGCCAGGCCTCGACCAGCGCGTCCTCCGTCATGCCGAGGGCCTGTGCGAGCCCGGCGAGCGACACCACGCCGAACAGCTCCCGCCGCCGCGTCTTCTGCGCCGTGGTCTTGAGCGGCTTGGGCGTCACGGCGGGCTTGCGGCTGAGCAGGCCGGCGGTGCCGAGTTTGAGAAAGTCCGCCAGCTCACCCGCCATCTCGCCTGTCTCCGCCGCCCGGCCGAGCCGTGCTGCAAGCGTGGTCGCAAGCGTCCGGACCTTCTCCGACCGGTCCGCCGAGAGGCTTTCGAGAAACGGCAGGTCGGCGTCCGACAGGCAGGTGGTGAGGGCCTGGACAAGCCTGAGCCGCTGATCGGCCTTCTCGCCCGGCGCCTTGGCGGCGACCAGTTCGAGCGCGGCCACGGGATCGCTCCGCCGCAGCGATCTGAGCTCCGCGGCCCGCTGGCCGGACGGCCAGTCTTCCCAGTTGTCGGCCGTGAGCTGTTCGGCATCCGTGTCGGTGCTCTGCTCGGCCAGCCAGTCGAGCCATGGAGCATAGAGTTCGCGCACCTCATCGCCGCCGCCGCGCGGCATCCAGTCGGCCGGATGGGCCGCATAGCCCCGCGCCTCAAGGAAGGCGAGCAGGCTCGCGGTCTGGTCCGCCATCTGCTTGAACATGCCCATGACCCGGCGGAAACGGGGACGCGCGGCGCCCGGCAGGCTGGGCAGGGCCAGATGCGGCAGCGGCGGTCTGGGCGCGAGCGCCGCGGCGGGGGTCGGGCGAAAGCCGACCTGCATCGCCTGGCCGGCGAGCGCCACCGCCGCGAGATCGGGGTCTGCGTCGGCGCTGACCACTTGCCTCCACGCGGTCGGCACCTGCTCGGCGGCCGATCCGCCGGTCAGCCACCGCCCCTTGATCAGGGCGAGCCCATGTTCGATTTCATCCATCGAAGCCGAGCCTGCCCCAGTCCGATTGCGCGGCGAGGAGCTCGAGGCGGGTGCCGTTCCAGATGCCGGCGGCGCTGATCAGTTCCATGC
>JBPCWF010000148.1:0-4910 GCA_051009775.1 Hyphomicrobiales bacterium
GCCTATGGCGACGGCACCATCCGCTGGTACCGCACGTCCGACGGCACGGAACTGCTCGCCCTGTTCGTTCGAGCCGACGACAAGCGTTGGGTCGCCTGGACCCCGAAGGGTTATTACGCGGCATCGCCCGGCGGTGAGGCGCTGATCGGCTGGCACGTCAACCGGGACTGGGAGAACGCCCCCGACTTCTTCTCCGCCGACCGATTCCGTGACCGCTTCTACCGGCCCGACATCGTGCAGCAGGTGCTCACAACGGCCGATGAGGAACAGGCCGTGGACCGGGCCAACACGGCGGCCAACCGCCGGCGCGACGAACGAACCATCAAGCAGCAGCTGCCGCCCGTGATCACCATCGAGAGCCCGGGCGAGGGGAGTGAGTTCTCGGATGGCCGGGTCACGCTGACCTACAAGGTGCGCTCGCCGTCCGGACTGCCGGTCAAGGCCGTGGACGTGCTGATCGACGGCCGGCCGCTCGAAGCCCGCGGCCTGGTCCGGGTCGAAGACATCGCCGAAGACCGGCCCCAAAGCCTGACCGTCACCCTGCCGAAACGCAATGTCGAGGTGGCGCTGATCGCCCGTACCGCGCAGACCACCAGCGAGCCCGCGCGCGTGCAGCTCCACTGGGGCGGCGGTGTCGCCGAGGACAGTCTGAAACCTAAGCTCTATGCAGTGCTGATCGGTGTCAGCGACTATACGGATGAAAACCTGAGACTGAATTTCGCGGCCAAGGATGCGCGCGACTTCGCCAAGGCGCTCAAACGCCAGGAAGGCGGGCTCTATTCCAAGGTCGAGATCCGGATCCTCGACGACAAGAAGGCGACACGGGGCGACATTCTCGACGCCCTCGACTGGCTCGAAGGCGAGGTCACCAGCCGCGACGTCGGGATTCTGTTCCTTGCTGGCCACGGCGTGACCGACAGCAAACAACGGTTCTACTACCTGCCGGTCGATGCCGACCCGAAGAAGCTCCGGCGTACTGGCCTGTCGCAATCCGACATTCAGGACGTGATGGGCGCGCTTGCCGGCAAGGCGCTGATGTTTCTCGACGCCTGTCACTCGGCCGCCGGCCTCAAGACGCAAGGGCGGCGCGGGCCCGCCGACATCACCGGCGTGATCAACGAGCTGTCGAGCGCCGAGAACGGCGTCGTCATGTTCGCGTCGTCCACGGGACGGGAGGTCTCGCTGGAGGACACCCGCTGGCAAAACGGCGCCTTTACCAAGGCGCTGCTCGAGGGTTTTGCCGGCAAGGCCGACCTGATCAAGGACGGCGCGATATCGCTCAAGGAACTCGATGCCTGGCTCGCCGAGCGGGTCAAGGAACTGACCGACCGGCAACAGCACCCGGTCGGCTACTGGCCCCAGACGATCCCGAACTATCCGGTGGCGGTGGTACGCGATGATTGAGACGGGATTGGGAAGCGAGACACGTATATGACACTCCGGGGAGCCGCCGGATGAGCATCTTTTCCGCAGCGGTCGACCAGCTGTCGTCCCTGTTCGGGCGGCGTGACCACAAATTCGAAAGTCTCGTGGTTCTGTTGCCTGGCCCCCGCGATCTGTTCGCTCATCATCTCTGGCAGGCGCTTGAAGAGCTCTTTCCCGCCGCATTCACCGGCCGGCACGACACCGACGATCCGCACGCCAGCTTCGTGACCGCGGGCATGGACAGCGAACCGCCCTATCTGGTGAAGAGCCTGGCCGAGGGCCATAGCGGGCTGTTTCTGATCCATCTCGCCGGGCAACCGTACATCGATCCGGACGAGTTCCGCGGCGATGACTTCAACGATGAGATCAAATCGGGTGTCGCGACCCACAAGGCATGGTTCTCGGTCGACCGGCTTGAGAGCATTGGAAGCGATGAGGATGTTTCCCGGTTTATCCGGGTGCTCTGCGCAAAACTCGCACCGCACGACGCACTTTGTGTTCTGGACCCGGGAAAGAAGGGAATTGCGGAGTTTTCAGACGACGTCAGGACGTGCCTTGCCGCCGGTGCGGACATTTTCGGCGGTACGCCTTCTTAGTCCACATATCGAAAATGGAGGGGGCATTGCGTCCGCGCGCTGGACCGGTCGGGCGGGTAGCGGTTAAGTTTGCAAGCAGCGATTGGGGATGGATCGCCAAGACCGACAACGGAGAAACCACAACAACAACGAGGAGGGAAACCGATGAAACTCAAGACGTTCATCGCGGCCGCCGTATTGACGGTGGCCGGCAGTGCCGCCGTATCGGCGGAGAATACGCTCAAATACGCCTTCCAGGGCGACCTCAAGGTCCTGGACCCCTACACCCTGAACGAGACCTTCACGCTCGGCACGCTCGGCAACGTCTATGAGGGACTGACGCGGCGGGGGCCGAAGCTTGAGATCATGCCGGCGCTGGCCGAGCGCTGGGAGATCGTCGAGCCGACCCGGTGGCGGTTCCACCTGCGCAAGGGCGTCAAGTTCCACAACGGCAACGCCTTCACCGCCGATGACGTGGTGTTTTCCGCCGATCGGGTGCGCCACCAGAATTCCGACCTGAAGACGCGGCTCGCACCGGAGATCAAGGTCGAGAAGGTCGATGATCACACCGTTGACTTCGTGCTGCCCGGCCCCAATCCGATCCTGCATTACGAGTGGGACACCTGGGGCATCATGGACAAGGAATGGGCAGAGGCCAACAGCGCCACATCTCCCATGTCGGCCTCGGACACCAATCCGAGCTACGCCGCCCTCAATGCCAACGGCACAGGTCCGTTCAGGGTCATGAGCCATCAGGCCGGAGTGAAGACCGTTCTTGCCGCCAACCCCGACTGGTGGGACGCGGCGAACAAGACGCACAATCTGGACGGGGTCGAGCTCAACACCATCTCGTCCGACGCGACCCGGGTCGCAGCACTGCTCTCCGGAGAGATGGACATGGTCTATCCCGTGCCGGTGCAGGACCTGAAACGGGTCGAAGGCAACGCCGGCACGATCGCGTTGACGGGCCCGGAGCTCAGGACCATCTTCCTCGGCTTCGACCAGATGCGCGATGAGCTCGGCTATTCCAGCGTCAAGGGCAAGAACCCGTTCAAGGACCAGCGTGTCCGCATGGCGTTCTACAAGGCCATCAATATGGAGGCGATCAAGGACAAGGTCATGCGCGGGCTGTCGACGCCCTCCGCAATCATGATCTCACCGTTCCTGTTCTCCCGGGGCGATGAGCTCAAACGCCATGCGCTCGATGTCGATGGCGCCAAGAAGTTGCTCGGCGACGCCGGCTACCCGGACGGATTCGAGGTCGGCATGGATTGCCCGAACGACCGCTACGTCAATGACGAGGCGATCTGCCAGGCCGTGGCCGCCATGCTCGCCAGGATCGGCGTCAAGGTGAACCTTATTGCCCAGCCCAAGGCGAAATATTTCGCCAAGGTGCTGCAGTCCAACGGGTTCGACACGTCGTTCTATCTTCTCGGCTGGACGCCCGGATCGTTTGATTCCTGGAACGTTCTGAAGAATCTGATGAGCTGCCGTGACGCCAAGGGCGACGGCTCACCGTGCAATCTCGGCGGCTACTGCAACAAACGTGTCGACGAACTGACCGGCCTTGTGCTCAAGGAGAACGATCCGAAGGAACGCGACGCCATGATCGCGGAGGCCTTCAAGATCGCCCATGACGAGGTCGGCTATGTGCCGCTGCACCAGCAGGGTCTGGCCTGGGGCGTGCGCGACAGTGTCAGCCTGGTCCAGCGCGCCGACAACGTGTTCATGATGTATCACGTGCAGAAGAAATGAGCGCAGCTTGAGCAATCGGCCGGAAGGCGGTCTAAAGCCGCCTTCCGGCGATCTGCATAGGCACTTCACGTGAATCAAGAGATCCTCTTTTCGCACCCGGCCGAAGGGTAACCCACATGGCCGCATTCATCGTCCGACGGCTGTTGCAGGCGATCGTTGTCATGCTGGTCGTCGGCCTGCTCGCCTTCGTAATGTTTCGCTATGTCGGCGATCCGGTGAACCAGATGGTCGGCATCGAGACCACACCGGCGGAGCGCGAGGCCCTGCGCGAGCGCCTCGGCCTCAACGATCCTGTCGTGGTCCAGTTCTGGCGCTTCGCGGTCAACGCCGTCCAGTTCGATTTCGGTCTGAGCTATCAGTTCAAACGGCCGGTCTCGGACATGATCCTGGAGCGGCTGCCGGCAACGCTGGAACTGTCCATCTGCTCGGCGATCTTCGCGCTGGTGGCCGGCGTGCTCATGGGAGTCTATACCGGAATCCGGCGCGATGCCTGGCTCTCCAAGGTGTTTCTGACCGTTTCGCTGGTCGGCATTTCATTGCCGACCTTCCTGATCGGGATCCTCCTGATCTTCATCTTCTCCGTGCAATTGCAGGTCCTGCCGAGTTTCGGCAGGGGCGACACGGTCGCGCTCGGGGGCTGGTCGACGGGGCTGCTGACGGCGTCCGGCCTGAAGGCGCTAATCCTGCCTTCGATCACCCTCGGCCTGTTCCAGATGACCCTGATCATGCGCCTGGTGCGCTCGGAGATGCTGGAAGTCATGCGCACGGACTACATCAAGTTCGCCCGCGCCCGAGGGCTTTCCGAACGGGCGATCAATTTCGGTCACGCGCTCAAGAACACGATGATCCCGGTGATCACCATTACGGGGCTTCAACTGGGATCGGTGATCGCCTTCGCCATCATCACGGAGACGGTCTTCCAGTGGCCCGGCATGGGGTTGTTGTTCCTGCAATCGGTTCAGAATGTCGACATCCCGATTATGGCGGCCTACCTGCTTCTGATCGCTTTCCTGTTCGTCGTGATCAACCTCGCGGTCGATATCCTCTACACGGTCGTCGACCCGCGTCTCAGGATCGCGGGGCGGGCGATATGAAGGCGGCGGTATGACTGAAACCGGCGGGCAGGCGAGGGGCGCCGGCGAGGGGCAGACCGCA
>JBPCWF010000149.1:0-4683 GCA_051009775.1 Hyphomicrobiales bacterium
ATAGTGCGCCCCCTGAGATAGATTGACGGCCGATCCAAGCCAAATCACGGTTGCGCGAGAATAATGTCAGAAATCCGTCAGCCAACCGTCATGAACGTCCGGCACACTGCGGCCCGTGTCCGGTCCGCCACCTGGCCGGATACCGGGGCTCCACCACCCCGAAGTCTTGGTATCTGATGCGTACGCCCCCGGGCGATCCTGCAATCGCCCGGGGCCGATTCATGTCTTGGGGCCGGCGCCCCGATCAGGCGGCCTCAGCCGAATGGGCCTGCATGACCTGCTCGGCCAGCTTGCCCGTCAGTTCCGCCAGGTGATCATGAGCGAAGGTGAAAGTGCCGACACCCGCGGTCGCCGAGCGCACCTCGATGATCAGGTTCTCGATCTCCGATTCCGGCATGTTGGCCCGCACTGCGTCCCATCCGGGCCAGCCTTCGCGTCCATCGAAGCCGAGCAGCTGACCGCGCCGGCCGCTGACGATCTGGTTGACCCTGGACGTCGTGTCGGACGGGCAATAGATCTCGACCGACACGATCGGCTCAAGCAGCACCGGCGCGCATTGCGGCAGGCCTTCGGACATGGCGATACGCCCGGCGGTCTTGAACGCCTGTTCGGAGGAATCGACCGAGTGATAGGAACCGTCGGTCAGGGTCACCGACACATCGACCACCGGAAAACCGAGCGGACCGTTCGACATGAAATCCTTGGCGCCGTGCTCGACGGCAGGAATATACTGCCGCGGCACCACGCCGCCGGTGATGGTCTCCGCGAACTCAAACCCCGAGCCGCGCGGCAACGGCTTGATGTCGACCACCACGTCGCCGAACTGACCGTGTCCGCCGGACTGTTTCTTATGCCGGCCGCGCTGGGTCACCGGCTTGCGGATCGTCTCCTTGTAGGCAAGCCGCCGCGGACGCGTTTCGGCCTCGATGCCGTATTTGCCGGCAAGCCGTTCCAGAGACACCCTGAGATGCATCTCGCCCTGCCCCCACAACACCATCTCGTTGGTGTCCTGGTTGTTGTCGATGCGGACCGAGGGATCTTCCTCGACGATCTTGGTGAGCGCGGTCGAGAGCTTGACCTCGTCCTTGCGCTCTTTTGTGCCGACCGCCTTGGCATAGACGCCGGCGAGCGGCACGAGCGGACTGAGCTGCGCAGTCGTCCCCTTTTCGGTCGATATGGTTTCGCCGGTGATCACGCTGTCGAGCCGACCGAGCGCGACCGTATCCCCGGCCACGGCGGCGGCCTGCTTGCGGGGTTCCTGCCCCATCAGCGAGAACAGACCGGCGATGCGCTCGTCCTCGCCGTCACGGCCGAACACGGTGGACCCGTCCGGCAGTTTGCCGGTCAGCACACGCGCCAGCGACAGCTTGCCGCCATGAGTGGTGTGGAATGTCTTCATCACCTGCACAATTGCGGCCTCGCCTGCGGCCTCGACACCTAGCCGTTCCGCGGTCCGCTCGACCGAAGGCGCTTCGTGGCGCAGGGCCTTGAGCAGCCGCCGGATGCCGTTGCCATTCTCGGCCGACCCGATCAGCACGGGCACGATATGGCCGCCGACCAGCTCGCGCGACAGGTCTTCGAACACCTTATCCCGCGGCGGCTCGATTTCTTCCAGCAACTGCTCCATCAGCTCGTCGTCATAATCGGCCAGCTTCTCCAGCATGCCGAACCGCGCATCCGCGTTCGCGTCGGTCACCTCCGAGGGGATGTCGACCACCTCGCTTTCCGCATGCTCGCGGTAGACGAATGCCCGCGACAGCGCCAGATCGACGAACCCGGTCGCGATCTCGTTCTTGAAGACCGGCAGTTGCCTGAGCACAAGCGGCTGAGCGCTTGCCGGCTGCAGGATCTCGAGCACGTCGCGGATATTGCCTTCGGACTTGTCGATCTTGTTGAGGAACAGGAAGCGCGGAATGTTGAGTTCCTCAAGCTGCTTGAGGATCAACTGCAGCGCGGGAACCTTTTTGTCGTCCGGCTCGCACACGACAACCGCCGCGTCGACGCCGGCCAGAGCCGCGACCTGTTCCTGCATGAACTCGATCGAGCCCGGGCAATCGACGAATGTGAAGCTGTCGCCCAGATATTCGGTGGTGGCCACGTTGAGCTCGACGCTCATGCCGTGCGCACGCGCTTCCGGCGACGCATCGCCGAGCGTGCTGCCGTCTGAAACTTTTCCTTGTCGATTGATGGCACCGGTGCGGTGCAGGATGGATTCAAGAAGTGTTGTTTTGCCGCTCAGATAGGGGCCCACGAGTGCAATGCACCGAGGACCCCGAGCAGCAGTGCCGCCCATTTGGTCCATAATGTCCCTCCCTAGTGATCAGCGGTCGAGGGGTCGGACGCCCCCTCTCGCCGGGAAACGGTCCTCGGGCGCGTACGCACCAATGGAGAGGTATCCGCCCTTGCCATGCATGGTTTCAAGCCTGAGCGGAAGTTTCAAGCGTTTATGACAATTAATTGTCGAAACCGGCATCTGGACGCAAACAAGGTTAACGCCGAAGCCGCATTTGACCTTCAGGGTCGGGACAGAGACAGCGGCACTTCCAAAGGTTCGGAAGTGCCGCTCATGTTCCTGTGGACGCCCGTCAGTTGACGCGGAGCGTGATCCGGGCCAGGCCGCCGGCGACGTTCAGGCCGGTCTGGCCCTGCACGCTCAACGGCTGCAGCGTGAACGAGCTCTCGAGCCCGCCGACCAGCGCGTTGGCGCCGACGCCGGCGCCAACGGTGGCTTCGGCGCTGGCACCGCCATAGGAGCCTGCCAGCGCACCGCTCGGCACATCGCCGCTCGGGGCCAACACCGCCCATACGATCTTTGTCTCGTTTGTGAAGCCGATATCGACGCCGAGCTTGTCGATCGAGCCCGTGTAGCGCTCGGTCGGTCCGTCACCGGCCGGGTCGAACACGCACTTCATGCCCTTGCTCGAACCGATGATGAAACCGGCGCCTCCCGCGACCGTGCAGTTCAAGGTCCCGACTTCGACGTCGGCGGCCTGCGTGACCGCGCCGTGACCGCTTACCAGAGTGAAAGCGACTGCCGCTGCGGCGGCAAGCATGGATTTCTTCATTTTTCGTATTCTCCTAATTCGTTCCCGATCACCGGAAACGCGTTGGATTACCTGTTGTTATCGCATTCGCCGCACCGGACCACAGAACTTTGGCGATTTCGGGTTAACGCCCCTTAGGACAGGTAGCGTCAGATTGTCGTGATTCAAGGGCAAATCGGCTGCATTCAGCATCACCGTTAATGGCGAAACGCCCACATTTCCGCCGTTTTCCGGACTTGGCCGGGACTCAGCTCTCCGGCCGTCCAAGTGTGCAGTGAGGCCGTTCGTAGAGCCGGTCGAGATAGCCGTTGATGCGGTCGAATCCGTCCGTCAATCCGGCTCGGCGGCCCCAGTTGAGCGTGTAGCTGGCGATGATGTCGGTGACCGAAAACCGGCCGGCGACCAGGTGGTCCGACGCCCCCAGAGCGTCTTCGATCACGACGGCCGCGGTCCTGAACTCGCGACCGTTCATGGCGATCACCTCGGGGATACGCTCCTCTTCCGGATAGACGAAGGTGTGCTTCGCGCTGTGCCACAACCAGGCTTCGAGCTCGGTGAAGGTGAAACACACCCACTGATCGTGAAGCGCCCGTTCCCAGGTTCCGGGCTTGCCGATCAGGCCCTTGTCCGGATGGGCATCGGCGAAGAACGTGCAGAGCGCGCCGGACTCGAACAATGGCCGGCCATCGATCTCCGCCGCCGGCAGCTTGCCGAGGGGATGTACCCTTCTCAACTCATCGGACCGGATCAGCTCTCGCCCCGACACGCTCTCGTACGGCACATCCAGTTCAAGCAGCGTCCACCGGCTGCGCGCCGAACGGGTCGGCGCGTACTCGTAGTGCGTGATGTCCATAACGGTCTCCGGTGCTTGCGATCATCGTCCGCGCCGACGGTCTGACAGGATCCGGCGTCAGCTCAGCCCGGCACAGAACCGCTGGATCCGCTGGCAGGCCTCCTCCAGCGCCTCGGTCGAGGTTGCGTAGGAGATGCGGAAATGCGGCGACAGACCGAAGGCGGCACCATGCACGGCGGCAACCCCCTCCTCTTCCAGGAGCGCAGTCACGAAGTCCTCGTCCGTCTCGACGGTCTTGCCGCCCGCGGAGGTCTTGCCGATGCAGCCCGCACAGCTTGGATAGACGTAGAACGCGCCCTCCGGCGTCGGACACTCCAGACCTTTTGACTGGTTGAGCATCGAGACGACCAGGTCGCGGCGCTGCTTGAACACCTCGGCGCGCTCGGGAATGAAGTCCTGCGTTCCGTTCAATGCCTCGACAGCGGCCCACTGGCTGATGCTGGTCGGGTTCGAGGTCGACTGCGACTGGATCTTGCGCATGGCGTTGATCAGCTCTTCCGGCCCGCCGCAATAGCCGATGCGCCAGCCGGTCATGGCATAGGCCTTCGACACTCCGTTCATGGTGAGCGTGCGGTCATAGAGCCCCGGTTCGATCTGTGCCGGAGTGACGAACTCGAAACCGTCATAGGTCAGGTGTTCATACATATCGTCGGTCAGCACCCAGACATGAGGGTGCCGCATCAGCACGTCGGTCAGCGTCTTCAGCTCGTTGCGCGTGTAGGCGGCGCCGCTCGGGTTGGACGGCGAGTTGAAGATCAGCCATTTGGTCCTGGGCGTGATCGCGGC
>JBPCWF010000150.1:0-6649 GCA_051009775.1 Hyphomicrobiales bacterium
CGAAAGGCAAAGGCATCCTCGCCGCCGACGAAAGTTCAGGAACCATCAAGAAACGGTTCGATTCGATCGACGTGGAGTCGACCGAAGACAATCGCCGCGACTATCGCGAGATGCTGTTCCGCTGCACCGACGCCATGCGCGACCACATCTCGGGCGTCATCCTGTTTGACGAGACGATCCGCCAGAAGGCCGCCGACGGTACGCCGCTGGTCGAGCTCATGACAGCCGCCGGTTCGATCCCGGGCATCAAGGTCGACGCCGGCGCCAAGGAGCTTGCCGGCGCATCGGGCGAGAAGGTCACCGAAGGCCTGGATGGCCTGCGCGAGCGGCTCGCGGAGTATCGCGACCTGGGCGCCCGCTTCGCCAAATGGCGCGCCGTCATCACCATCGGCGAGACCATGCCGAGCCCCTATTGCATCGGCGCCAACGCACACGCCCGGGCCCGCTACGCGGCACTGTGCCAAGAACAGAATACCGTCCCAATCGTCGAGCCCGAAGTGCTGATGGACGGGCCGCATTCCATCGAACGGTGCTTCGACGTCACCGAACATGTGCTCAAGACGGTGTACGAGGAACTCTATCTGCACCGGGTGAACCTGGAAGGCACGATCCTCAAACCCAATATGGTCATCTCGGGCACCGAGTGCGCCGAGCAGGCGGGCGTCGATCAGGTTGCCCAGATGACCGTGACCTGCCTGAAACGCTGTGTTCCGGCCGCGGTGCCGGGCATCTGCTTCCTGTCGGGCGGGCAATCGGACGAAGATGCGACGGCGCATCTCTCGGCCATGAATGCCGGTTACGATATGCCGTGGCAGCTGAGCTTCTCCTATGGCCGCGCGCTTCAGGCAGCGCCTCTGAAGGCCTGGGGCGGCAAGACGGAGAACGTCGCTGCGGCGCAGGCCGCCTTTGCCCACAGGGCCAGGATGAACGGCCTGGCGGCCACCGGCGAGTGGACGGTCGGACTCGAACAGGCGGCCTGACCTCTTCGTTCTTGCCACCCTGCGCGCTGTCCCAGCGAGCGGCGGCGGCCGCCGCCTTCAGTACGCCCAATGTTTGCTCTAGCCGATTGCGCTTGGGCAAGACCCGAAGGATGCTGTGATGAACGACGCCCGGTGCCGGCTTTTCCTGGTCACACC
The DNA here is from genome assembly GCA_051009775.1 of Hyphomicrobiales bacterium. Taxonomy (GTDB): domain Bacteria; phylum Pseudomonadota; class Alphaproteobacteria; order Rhizobiales; family JAJFHB01; genus JBPCWF01. The sequence continues at coordinate 1,137 of JBPCWF010000150.1, forward strand.
ACCCTCTGCCGATATCGAGACCTTCGCCGCGTGTTTCGAACAGGCCGCCAAGGCCGGCGACGTGGCATCGGTGCTGATCACGCCGGCCGCCGACCGCGGCGAGACCGTCGACCTTATTTCAGCGGTCATGCCCGCGGGCTATGAGCACAATGTCGCCGTGCTGGTCGCCGACGACCCGGAGCTCACGGCGGAATCCGGCGCCGACGGGACGCAGATCAGCGGTACGCTTGAGGATTACCGCCACGCCCGTGACATGCTCGGTTCGGACCGCATCATCGGCGCCCTGGCCAACGGATCGCGCCACGGCATCATGGAGCTGGGCGACGCCGGCATCGACTATGTCGCGTTCGACCAGACCAGACCGATCAGGATCGGATCGGGCGACACGCAGGAAGATGTCGACCCCATTGCATGGTGGTCCGAATTGTTCGAGATTCCGTGTGTCGCATTTGCACCCGCGGGCTTCGATGATATTGACACTCTGGTGCGTGCAGGCAGCGATTTCATTCGGCCGGAGGATGCCATGTGGTCATCCCTCGAGCGCGCTGCCGAGACCGTCAAGCGCTACAACGCCAGGATCGATGACCTCTCAGAGCAATGATTCAGGTAGACATCGCCCGGTGACCGCCGCCTTTGCCAGATATGCGCGTGTCCTGTGCGCGGCGGCGGCACTCGTGATGGCGGAGACGCCAGCACGGGCCGATTACACGAAGGCGTTCGACGCCTATGTCCGCCAGGACTACCTGACCGCCTTCAAACTTGCCCTGGAAGCCGCCAACAAGAACGACGCTCAGGCTCAGGCGATGGTCGGTGCGCTCTACGCCGACGGCCGGGGCGTCGGGAAGGACCCGGCACAGGCACGGCAATGGTACATAGCCGCCGCCGCGCAGGGCCACGCCGGCGCCCAGCACGATCTCGCGATCATGCTGACAAGCGGCTCCGGCGGCGGCAAGGACCTGAAGCAGGCGTTCGAATATTTCACCGCCGCCGCCAACCAGAACCATGCCAAGTCGCAGTTCCATGTCGCCGAGTTCTACGCCGGCCTGGACGGCCGCACCCCGGACTGGGAGAAAGCCATCGAGTGGCTCACCAAGTCCGCCGACGGCGGCTACGCCATGGCCCAGTACCATCTGGGCGGCCTCTATTATGACGGCAAGGTTCTGCCCAAGAACGACGTTCTGTCCGCCTCGTGGATCGGCAAGGCGGCGGCGCAGGGCCTGCCCGACGCGGCGCTTGAATATGGTGTCATGGTGTTCAACGGCCAGGGCGTGCAGAAGAACGAGGAGTTCGGCGCGAAGTGGCTGCTGCATGCCGCCCAGCGGGGCAACGCGGTCGCCCAGAACCGGGTTGCCTGGCTCTACCGGATGGGCCGCGGTGTCAGGCAGGACGTCGTCGAGGCCACCAAGTGGCATCTGATCGCCACACCGAACGGGCGCAAGGACGAAGAGCTCGACGCACTACTCAAGCAGCTGACGCCCGAGCAGCTCGCCGATGCCAAGAACCGCGCCAGCGACTGGATCAAGAAGTTCCTGGACGCACGCGACAGGAACTAGGGCCTGTGGACAATAGTGGTTGTGGCGTTGGCGTGGCCCATTTGGCTGTCCGGGCCTTGACAACGTAACCCGCAAGCGCACATACCCCCTGCACGAGCGGCCCGGCGCGCAGCTCGCCAAGCCACACGCGTCCCGTCATTGAGAGCAAAATGAAGATCAACGGAAACGAAGTCCGGCCCGGCAACGTCATTCAGCACAAGGGCGGTCTGTGGGTCGCCGTCAAGACGCACTCCGTCAAGCCCGGCAAGGGTGGCGCCTATGCCCAGGTCGAACTGAAGAACATTGTCGACGGCACCAAGCTCAACGAACGATTCCGCTCGTCGGAAACGGTCGAGCGGGTCCGGCTTGAGCAGAAGGACTATCAGTTCCTGTTCGCCGAGGGCGACATGCTGACCTTCATGGACACCGAGACCTACGAGCAGATCGAACTGGCCGCCGACTTCGTCGGCGAGCGCTCGGCATTTCTCCAGGACGGCATGGAGGTCGTCGTCGAAAGCTACGAGGGCAAGCAGCTTGGCGTTTCCCTGCCTGAGCAGGTGACGCTCGAAGTGACCGAGACCGAGCCGACGATCAAGGGCCAGACCGCATCGTCGTCCTACAAACCCGCGATCATGGACAACGGCGTGCGCGTCATGGTGCCGCCGTTCATCTCGACCGGCGAAAAGATCGTCGTCGACACCAACGAGGTCACCTACGTCCGCCGTGCGGACTGACACCGGCGATCCTCGGCCAAACCGTACCGGAAAGTGACCGATGGCACGAACCGCGCTTATGAACGTGATGCTCGGCGCCGCCCGAAAGGGCGCGCGCGCGATGCGGCGCGACTTCGGCGAAGTCGAGAATCTGCAGGTCTCGCTCAAGGGACCGGCGGACTTCGTCACCGCCACCGACCGCCGGGTCGAACAGGTCCTGCACGAGGAGCTTGAACGAGCCCGGCCGGCCTACGGTTTCCTGATGGAGGAATCCGGCAGCCATGAGGGCACGGACAAAACCCACCGCTGGATCATCGATCCGATCGACGGCACGACCAATTTCGTTCACGGCATACCCCTGTTCGCCATCTCCATAGCGCTCGAGCGCAATGGCGAGCTGGTCGCCGGCCTGATCTACAACCCGGTCGCCGACGAGCTCTTCGCCGCCGAAAAAGGCACCGGCGCCTTCCTCAACGACCGGCGCATCCGGGTCGCCGGCCGCCACGATCTCTCGACCGCCGTGGTCAGCTGCGGCATTCCCCATCTCCAGCGCGGCGACACCGAAATCTTCGGCCGGGAACTTGCAGCGGTTCAGAGCGAGGTCGCGGGCATCAGGCGCACCGGCTCAGCCGCGCTCGACCTTGCATGGGTCGCCGCCGGCCGGTTCGACGGCTTCTGGGAACGCGGTCTCAGTTCCTGGGACGTCGCCGCCGGGATGCTGATCGTCCGTGAGGCCGGCGGCATGGTGGGAGACATGGACGACAGTAAGCGGTCGGACGCCCTCGTCACTGGGAATATACTTGCCGCCAACCCCACGCTTTATGCGCTGCTTGAGAAACAGCTCGCCGGTGCGCGCAAATAATCATTGCCTGGCGGACCGGCAAACCGTGGCACGTTTCCACCGATGGGCATGGTTTTGTCATAATTTCCAGCAAAACAGAGCGTTCCCGCCAGCAACCCGCGGCGAAGCTGCTGGTATCCGCAGAGTACATTTCGATCAAGCGGGGCATTTGATCAAAAAGTCCTCTGGCCTCGTAACCGCAATCGAGTAAGCTGGGATCGCTTCCGAACGCGGCAAATGGATTGTGTATATGGCCTCTGCCTCCCATCACACAGTGTTGGTGTCACCACGGCTTTATCTCGCCCGCATGATCGTTTTCCTGATCCTTGCAGGCTTCGTGGCCGCGATCCTGAACGAGGAGATCCTGCGGGCCTTCAACGCCAATCCCGGCTTGAACGGCCTTATTCTCGGGGTGCTGCTGCTCGGCATCGCCTACGCCTTCCGGCAGATTTTCCGGCTGTTTCCGGAGATCAACTGGGTCAACAGCTTCCGCATTGCCGATCCCGGCCTGGAGATCCCGCACACCCCAGTGCTGCTGGCGCCGATGGCGGCCCTGCTGCGCGACCGCCAGGGACGCATGACGCTGTCGACGATCTCCATGCGCTCGCTGCTCGACTCGCTGGCCAGCCGGCTCGACGAGGCGCGCGATATCTCGCGCTACATGATCGGCCTTTTGATTTTCCTCGGTCTGCTCGGCACCTTCTGGGGCCTGCTCGAGACGGTGACCTCGGTCGGCGGCGCGATCCGCTCACTTGACATTTCAAAGGGCGACAGCGGCATCGCGATCGACGATTTCAAAGCCAGCCTCGAAGGGCCTCTGCAGGGCATGGGCACGGCGTTCTCGTCCTCGCTGTTCGGCCTCGCCGGCTCGCTGGTGCTCGGCTTCCTCGACCTCCAGGCGAGCCAGGCGCAGAACCGCTTCTACAACGACCTCGAGGACTGGCTGTCGACGGTGACCGACATCTCCGCCAGCGAGGGCACGGATTACACCGTGCCGCATTATCTGCGCATGGACCTGCGCGACATGCAGCAAAACATCGAGCGCATCGACACCACCCTGCACGACACCTTGAGCGCGGAGTCCGGCGAACCGGTCGACATGGAAGCGATCGAACTCCTGGCCGACGCGGTCCATGGGCTTGTGACGCAGATGCGCGAGGAACAGAAGGTGGTGCGCCAATGGGCCCAGGCGCAGGCGGACCAGCAGATGGAAATGAAGGACGCGCTCGAACGCCTCGTGGCGGGCCCGACGCTGCCGCCCGCGGCGGAGACCAAGGCCGCCAGGTCCAGGGCCAAGAAAGTGGAAGGCTAGTGCACTGAAATGGCATTGTCCGCCCGCCGTCAGCGCCCCGAGACTTCGTTCTACTGGCCGGGCTTCGTCGACGCCATGGCGTCGCTGCTCCTGGTCATCATCTTCGTTCTGTCGATCTTCATGCTGGTGCAGTTCATCCTGGCGCGCGACATCTCCGAGCAGGATTCAGCACTCAACCGGCTGCGCTCCCAGATCGCCGAGCTGTCCGAACTCCTGGCGCTGGAGAAAGCCGAGACCGCCGAGCTGCAGACCACGATTTCGAGCCTGACGGAGGATCTGGGCACCAGCCGTGCCGAGGCGAGTCGGCTGGGCGGCCTGCTCGAGACCGAGCGGTCCACGTCCGAGAGCGCGGGCGGCGCGCTCGCCACGCTCAAGTCGGATCTGGACTCCGAGAAGAAGATCCGGTCTGAAGCTCTGGCGAAGGTTGAACTTCTGAACCAGCAGATCGCGGCCTTGCGCCGCCAGCTTGCGCAGCTCACCGCGGCGCTCGAGACGGCGGAGTCGCGCGACAAGGAATCGCAGACCAAGATCGCCGATCTCGGCCGCCGTCTTAACGCCGCCCTCGCGCGCCGGGTTCAACAGCTCGCACGCTACCGCTCCGAGTTCTTCGGCAAACTCAGGGAGATCCTGAGCCAGCGCTCCGACATCCAGATCGTCGGTGACCGCTTCGTGTTCCAGGCCGAAGTGTTCTTCGCCACCGGCCAGGCCTCGATCAACGCGCAAGGCCAGCGCGAGCTGGACAAACTGGCCTCGGCGCTGGTCGAGCTCCAGGGCATCATTCCAGAAGAGATCAACTGGGTTCTGCGCGTCGACGGCCATACCGACGACGTGCCGATCAGCACGGCGCCGTTTCCCTCCAACTGGGAACTGTCGACCGCGCGCGCGATTTCCGTCGTGCGTCACCTGATCAGAAATGGTGTGCCGCCGACCCGCCTGGTCGCCGCCGGCTTTGGCGAATTCCAGCCGCTCGACCCCGCCAACTCGATCGACGCCAGACGCAAGAACCGCAGGATCGAACTGAAGCTCACCGAGCGGTAGAAGTTACTTTAGAGCATGTCTCCCGAAAGTGGGCACCGGTTTCGGGAAAATAGACATGCTTTAACAAAGAACTAGGG
>JBPCWF010000151.1:0-3109 GCA_051009775.1 Hyphomicrobiales bacterium
GCATCGGAGCTGCCATTTCCAAGGGCCTCACCGCTGCGGGCTGCAAGGTCGCCGCGAATTACGGCGGCAACGACGACGCTGCGAACGCCTTCAGGGAGGAGACCGGTATTCCGGTCTACAAGTGGGACGTGAGCAGTTTTCAGTCCTGCGCAGACGGCATTGCTCAGGTCGAGGCCGATCTCGGACCGGTCGACATCGTGGTCAACAATGCGGGCATCACCCGCGACGGCATGCTGCATAGGATGACCGAGGAGCAGTGGTCCGCCGTGATCCACACCAATCTGGATTCCCTGTTCAACATGTGCCGCGGCGTGATCGACGGCATGCGCGAGCGCGGGTTCGGCCGCATCGTCAACATTTCGTCGATCAACGGCCAGAAAGGCCAGATGGGCCAGACCAACTATTCAGCCGCCAAGGCCGGCGTGATTGGGTTCACAAAGGCGTTTGCCCAGGAGACCGCGCGCAAAGGCATCACGGTCAACTGCATCGCGCCTGGCTATATCAACACCGAGATGGTGGCGGCGGTGCCGGAGAATGTGATGGAGACGATCCTTGCGGGCATTCCGGTCGGCCGTCTCGGAGAGGCCGACGAGATTGCCGACGCCGTGGTCTATCTGGCGCGTGAGGATTCCGGCTTCATCACCGGTTCGGTGCTGAGCATCAATGGCGGCCAGTACATGGTCTGACGGCTGACCGGCGCCCGGGACCGCCCTCAGCGGTCGGACGCTTTCAGCGTTATGGCGAACTGGGCGTTTCCGCTCAGGTGCAGCATCGGCGGATTGCCGCCACTCTGGTGCTGGATCTGGGTCGAAACGTTGACGCCGGTGAGCCGGCAGCTTCCCGCAATCGTATCGAGCAGGAACGCGCATTCGCGCGCCGCCATGCCGTAGAGCCGTTTGCGGCCTGCGGTCTGCAGCCCGGCGAGGGCTTCGGCGTCGGTCCGGGGCACGGGCAGGCGTGATGAGAAGCTGACGTTTACGTTAACTAGAGTCTGAGAAGAATGGGTTGCCGCCCGGAGCGTTCCGGACGCGGGCGGTGCCGAAAACGACACCAGCGCAGCCAGGGCAATGGCCGCCGTGAGCGCGGGTTTGCTGTGTTTTTGTATTCTCATCTCACTCTCCCTTGATGGCAATCGACGTCATTCGACCGCGACATTTGGATCGTAAGACGCCCTTGGGCCGGCATTCCTTGGGTAACGTGGCCGCTATCGCGAGAAACGCAAGAGGATCGCACCGAACAGGGTTACCGCGACCGACACCAGCTTCGCCAGGTCCAGCTTCTCCTTGAGAAAGAACACCCCGATCAGAAGCGCGAAGACGATGCTGGTCTCGCGCAGCGCCGTCACCAGCGCAATGGGCGCCTGGGTGAATGCCCAGATCACCAATGCATAGGCACCGAAGGAGGCGCTCCCGCCGAGCACGAGCGCGCGCCGTCCGTCGGTGCGCAGACGGGTGAGGACGCCCGGCCGCGTGACGCCCATGATCGCGGCGAAGCTGGCCGCGTTGAACAGCGCGAGCCAGGCATAGAACCCGAGCGCCGTCCCGGCCTGTCTCGCGCCCAGACCGTCGATCAGGGAGTAGCCGGCAATGAAGCAGCCGGTGGCAAAAGCCAGTTGGGCGGCGTGCGGGTTGCGCAGCCCGTCGCTCTGCCGCACCACGCTCAGGCTCATGATGCCGACACCGATGGTGATCACGGCCAGCACTTCGCTGGTCGACAGTTCGACGCCGAGGAACATGACCGATATGCCGGCCACCAGCATCGGCGCCGTGCCGCGCGCGATCGGGTAGACCTGGGTCAGATCGCCGATCCGGTAGGATGCCAGCAGAAACAGCTGATAGGCCGTGTGAAGTGCCGCGCCGCACAGGAGATACGGCCAGGAGGCGGGATCGGGCATCGGAACGAAAGCCAGGACGGCCAGAGAGATCGGCGCGTGGCCGAGCACCACGGCGGCCATGCTGACATGCTTGTCGGCGGCGCCTTTGACGAAGGCGTTCCAGACCGCATGCAGGGCGGCGGCGGTCAGGACGGCGACATAGACGACGATATCCAAGAGGGTCTCCTAGGCTCTGGGCTCCCAGCCGGGCGCCGCAAGCTCGAAGCCGGAAAACTCAAAGCCGGGCGATACGGTGCAGCCGGCCAGCGTCCAGGACCCGAGCGTGTGTGCCGATTGCCAGTGGTCGGGCGGGACGATGAGTTGCGGGCGCTCTCCCGCGGCAAGATCCGGCCCGAGCCGGTGCGCCGTGCTGCCGCGGCCGTCCGGGCTGAGCGCAAGCTCCAGTGCGGCGCCCGCGTACCAGTGCCAGATCTCGGCCGCGTCGACCCGGTGCCAGTGCGAGCGTTCGCCGGTGGCCAGCAGAAAGTAGATCGCGGTCCCGGCTGCCCGTTCGCCGCCCGGCGCCTGGGCGCGCCAGGTTTCGCGGTAGTGGCCGCCTTCGGGATGGGGCTTGAGATCAAGCAGGGCGATGACATCGGCGGCGGCGAACCCGGCCGGTGCTTCGCCCAGAGATACCATCAGAAGCTGTCCTTGCGCCGCCTGATCTCCGCGAACACGTCGGCGGGCGCCGCGCCTTCCATGCCGAGCTCCTTCTGCACGCCCGGGTCGGCTGGCCGCAGGAACGGGTTGGTTTCGAGCTCCAGCGCGATCGTGGTCGGCACGGTCGGCCGGCCTTCGGCGCGCAGGGCGTCGATTTCCCGGACGCGGTCCGCAAGCGCCCGGTTGCCGGGCTCCACCGTCACGGCGAAACGGGCGTTGGCCTGGGTGTATTCATGGCCGCAATAGATCACCGTGTCCGCCGGCAGGGCGCTCAGCTTCTCAAGCGAGGTCCACATCTGTTCCATGGTGCCTTCGAATACGCGGCCGCAGCCGAGCGCGAACAGAGTGTCGCCGACAAAGGCGACGCGGTCTGCGGCGAAGTGATAGGCGATGTGGCCGAGCGTGTGCCCGGGGGTCTCGATGATGTCGGCGGTGTGCGGCCCGAACTCATAGCTGTCGCCGTCGCCGACGGAGATATCGAGCCCCGGGATCTTGGCCGCTTCCGGCCGCGGCCCCACGACCACGCAACCAAACTTGGACTTGAGATCCTCGTTATAGCCGGTGTGGTCGAAATGG
>JBPCWF010000152.1:0-3104 GCA_051009775.1 Hyphomicrobiales bacterium
CGACGTGCACCGCGATCGAGCCGTTGGTGGCGCCGGGTCCGCGGCTCACCGCGAACACCGCGGGCTTGCCGGTCAGCTTGGCCTCGGCCACCGCCATGAAGCCCGCGCCGCTCTCGTGCCGGCAAGCGATGGTCTGAATGCGGTTGGAGTCGTGCAGCGCATCGAGCAGGGTCAGATAGCTCTCGCCCGGCACGCAATAGACCCGTTCGATGCCATGGGCCTCGAGCCCGCTCACCAGCACATCGGCCGCACGCCGCGCCATATCGCTCTCCCGTCTTTTTGGTTTGCCGAGAACACAACGCTCTAAAGGACCGGCCCCTCCGGGGCAACCGGCAATCGGCTCACGAATGGGTGGTATGCGTTGGCCGAGCCGTTATAGTCCGGCCGGTGAACCACCATTCGGGTACGGACATGTCGGCAGAACAGAGCTTCGACCGCGCCATCATCATCACGGGATCGTCGAGCGGCATCGGCGCCGCGCTTGCCCGCCAGCTTAGCGCACCGGGCGTCGGGCTCGTCATTCATGCGCGGCACAACGAAGAGGGCTGCGCGGCGGTCGCCGCCGAGTGCCGGGACAAGGGCGCCGCAACCGCCGTCGTTATGGGCGATGTCGGCGCGGCGGACACTTCTGAAGCTCTTGTGGCCGCGGCGGTCGAAACGTTCGGCCGGCTCGATGCGGTGGTCGCCAATGCCGGCCTGCCGATCCTGAAATCCTTCGAGGACGCCTCGCGCGAAGACCTCGACTATGCGCTGTCGACCAATCTGTCCGGGTTCTACGAACTGACCCGCGCGGCGCTGCCTCATCTGCGCCGGAGCGACTGCGCGCGGGTGGTCGGCGTGAGCTCGCTCAACGCCCATGTGTTCACGCCGGGCTTCATCAACTTCCCCATGTCCGGTGCGTCCAAGGCCGGTCTCGAAGCCATGGCCAAGGGGCTGGCCCTGGAACTCGCGCCCCAGGGGATCACGGTCAATTGCGTCATCCCGGGCCTGATCCAGAAGGACGAGGGCACGCGCGACGGTCTCGAGGACGACGATGCGGCGCGCATGCGGTCGTTCCTGCCCATGGGCCGTATGGGCCGCTCGGACGAGGTCGCCGCCGTCATCGGCTTTCTGCTCTCGCCCGGCGCCAGCTATGTCACCGGCGAGTGCATCGGCGTCGGCGGCGGCGTGATGATGTGACGGGAGGTGTCGATGCGGCTTGGCTTTCTGTTTCCGCCCTGTGGTGGCGAGGATGAGCTCTATGTCCATGGCGAGGCGATGGGCGACGATGTGCGCGTTCTGCTCATGGGCACGCGGATCTTCGGCGACGAGGACGAGCACGCACCACATCATTTGAGCCGGACCGGTGCACTCGACCATCTCGCCATGCATGCCCGCGTGATGGCCCGGATGCGGCCCGATGCCGTTATGTGGGCATGTACGAGCGGCAGTTTCATCGACGGGCGCGATCATGCCGGGCGGCAGGCTGAAACGATTGCGCAGATTACCGGCTGCCCGGCCTCCAGCACGTCGCTCGCCTTCGTTTCGGCCCTGCGCCACCTTGGCATCGAGACCGCCGCGCTTCTGGCGAGCTATCCGGAAGAAACCGCACAGGCGTTCTCCGCCTTCCTGCGCGACTGCGATATCGAGCTCTCCGACGTGGCGTGGCTGTCCGCGCCCTCCGGTCCGGCCGCAGCGGAGCTCGGTGCGCAAAGGCTCATGGACGAGGCGGCGAAACTTGCCGTGCCCGAGGGTGGCGCGATCCTGATTCCGGATACGGCCATGCCGTCCATGGGTGTGATCGCCTCGCTCGAGGCCGGTCTGGGCCGCACCGTTCTGACGGCGAACCAGGTCACGCTGTGGCAAGCCGTGCGGCTTGCGGAGGGCATCTGCAGGCGGCCCGGCGTCGGACGCCTTTTCGCCAAGTGATGCCGGACCGGTGTTTCAGCCTTCGAGAAACCCGATCACGGCCTCCAGAAACGCATCCGGCCGTGTCTGCGGGTAGAAGTGGCCGCCATTGGGTAAGAGCTTAAGCTCGGCGCCCGGAATAAGGCCGACCAGCTCCCGTGACAGGTAAGGCGGCGTCACCATGTCGTCTTCGGTGCAGATCACCAGGGCAGGGGTGGTGATGCCGGCAACCTCTGCGCGCCGGTCGAAGGCCATGATGGCGTCGAGCCGGCTCGCGGCGCAGTGCAGGTCCGGCACCCGCGCCTTGATCACCTCGGGCGTCAGGTCGGCTGCTTCCTCCGGGTGCTCCCGGAACCATTCGGGCGGCTTGGCGACCATGAGGATCGAGCGCAGATATTCTTCCGGCCCGACCTCGAGCAGCAGCTTCTTGCGCCATTGGAAGAACAGGTCGAAATAGGGGTCGCGGCCGGCCCAGGTGGCGCTCAGCACCATGCGCTCCAGCCGTTCGCGGTGATTGAGGGCAAGCACCTGGCCGATCGCGCCGCCGGTCGAATGGCCGGCGAAGCGGATCCGGTCGAGGCCCAGATGATCGATCAGCTGCACAACATCGTCGGCCATCTGGTCGACCGAATAGTCGATCTGGGAGAGCGAACTCTGGCCGGTGCCGCGGTGATCGTGCAGCACGAGGGTGAAGCGCCGCGCCAGTGCGCCGGCATGCTGCGCCCAGAACCCGGCGATGCCGGACAATCCGGTCACCAGCACGAGCGGCGGACCGGAGCCGTGGGTTTCGTAATAGAGGCGTTCGCCGTCGGTCAGTTCGAGGAAGGCCATGAGTGAATCCGCTGCAACTTCTCGACGTCATTCCCGACAAGGTGCGCCAGCACCGCGATCGGGAATCCAATGGCCGATGCATCAGATGATCTGCGTTCGTCGTGACGCATCGTTCGAAGCACAACACAGTGCCAGGGATCACCTGTCACCGCCAATGGATTCCGGCTCGCGCGGCGCTTCGCACCGCTTGGCCGGAATGACGGTATTTATGAATTCTCTAGGCGCCCGGCCGCTCCACTTTCATCGGCCCCGTCGGCTCATGCGGCGCGCGGCCGTGGCGCTGGGCGAACCAGGTTTTGCAGAACTCCGTGAAGGTCTCCATCAGCCGGGTCGGCCGGCTCTGGGCGAGGTGCGCGAGGCAGACCGTGCTGGTCGCCGCGCCATGG
>JBPCWF010000153.1:0-4579 GCA_051009775.1 Hyphomicrobiales bacterium
GGCCTCGTCGGTGCGGCCCGCGCCCTCGGCGCGGTGTCCCGCCTGACGATAGAGCGCCACCAGGCGATCCGGCTGGCCGAGCGCGTGACTGAGCAGGATTTCAAGGTTGAGATCCGCATCGGGGGCGGTGGCAGTAACCCGTTCGTTCATCTCGCCTCCTGAAACCGTCCGGCGATCCAGCGATGGAAGCAATGGGTTGCCTCGTCCATTGCCGGAGAGAACCGGCCACCGTCGAAACGCTTGGCGCGACGGCCCTGCTGCATGCCTTCGACGACGAAGATGTCTTCCTCGAACACCTCGCGCCAGCCTGCCGTATGCTTGTCGCGCAGCGCTGCCCAATCGTCCGCGGCGACCTCCTCGCCGGTGTAGAACAGTTCGATCCGCTCTCTGGTGGTGTCGACGCCGACCGGATCGAGGTGAATTGCAAATGTATGATCGCGATGAACGCCGAGCAGGACATTCGGGTAGAGCGCGATATATTCGGCCGCCATCGCCCAGGTGGCGGAAAGACCGTCAAAATCCGGGAACCGGCGGCCGGAGGGATCCGGCTGCGGATTGTAGACGCGCGTACCCTGGCCGGAGAAAGCGCCCGGTTCGACGATGTTGTAGTGATCCTCCAGCCTGGAATAGCTGTTGAGGCCGGGATGCACCCAGGGCAGATGATAGCTCTCGCAGTAATTCTCGACCGCAAGCTTCCAGTTCGTTCTGACCGTCAGGACGACAGAACTGCCTGGCCCGCCGTGGAACAGAGGCTTGCCGTCGAAATCCCGCCAGCGCCCGGTCAGGGTGCTCGCATGGTCGCGGAACTCGGAGGCGTCTCCAGACATATTGACGAAGACGATGCCCATCCACACCGCCGAGCGCACCTCGTAGAGGCCAAGGAGGTCGCGGTCGACATTGGGATCGGTGTTCTGCCCGACGCCGCCGACATGAGGCGTTGCCCGCAGCGACCCGTCGAGCCCGTAGCACCAGGAATGATAAGGGCACCGGATGACGCCCTTGAACCTGGTCGGCGCATCGATCAGCTTCATGCCGCGGTGACGGCAGACGTTTTCGAACACCCGCACCTCGCCCTGCCGGTCGCGCAGCATCACAAGCGGGCTGCCGAGGAAGTCTATGGGTATTGCGTCTCCGGGCGCGGGCACATCATGGGCAAAGCCGATGCAGCTCCAGGTCTTTTCGAAGACCTCCGTGCGCTCAAGTTCGAAGACCTCCGGGTCGGTGTAGAACCCGTTGGGCAATCCGTTGGCATGCTGCACCGGAGCCATGACCTGCGCCAATGCCGCGTGATCCAGTGGTATCATGTCACATCCTCCCAGCCGCGACGGCGAGCCGTCAGGATCACTGACACCCAATTTACTGCCTGTTCAACAGACCAAATCCGCTCGCTCGGTTGAGTTGAACTCAACCGTGGCCGGGGGCGGCCTCCGCCTCCTCGATCAGCCAGTCGCGCAGAGCCTCCGCCGCGGCGCTGAGCGTGCGCTCGGCATGCCATGTGACGTAGAACGAGCCCGGCGCCTCGATCTCGGTATCGGTCAGGCGCACCAGCTGGCCTGCCCCGATCATCGGCTCGACCAGACTGTGCCAGCCAAGCGCCACGCCCTGATTGTCGCGCGCCGCCTGCAACGCGATCACGTAGTTGTTGAACTTGCGCACGTTGAGCGATGCCGGGCTCTGGCTGGCGCGGCGCAGCCATTCCTCCCAGTCGGTCCAGAACGGATCGAGGCTCTGGAGCTGCAAAAGCTGCAAATCCAGCAGGTCCTCGACCGTGGTGCCGGCATGTTCCCTGGCGAATTCCGGCCCGCAGACCGGATACATGCGGTCCCCGAACAGGAGTCTGGCCGTCTCCCCCGGCCACTGTCCGGTGCCGTAGCGGATGCGCAGATCGACGCCGGGATGGCTCAGGTCCTGAGGATTGTCGGAGATCTGGTGGTTGATGGTGATGTCCTGATGCGAGCGCCAGAAAGATCCCAGCCGCGACATCAGCCACATGGACGCGAAGGCCGTGGTGGCGCCGACCGTGACGGACGCCCTGCGGGTCCGGCCTCTGATCCTCTGGAACACCTCGGCCGACTGGCTGAAGCTCCTGGACAGAACCTCATAGAGCTCCTCGCCCGCGGGGGTGAGTTCGACGCCGCGATGGATGCGTTCGAACAGCGCGGTGCCGGCGTCGCGCTCCAGGGATTTGATCTGGCGGCTGACCGCGCCCGGGGTGACATTGAGCTCGACCGCCGCCGACTTGAAGCTCAGATGACGCGCGGACGCCTCGAACACGGCGAGTGCCGTCAGCGATGGCAGATCGTAGTAGCGCCGCGCCATGTCGTGCTCGCCCCAAGCTGTTCCTCTTGCCCCATCCATCCGGTTCCTACAGCACAACGGGCAGGCGCGCCAATGACTGTTTGCCGCCGGGGTTACGGCCTCTGGTCCCGCCCGACCGGTTCGTGCTACCCAGTGCGCGCTCACAAAACACGAACTGCGGAGATCAGGAAACAGCGCCTCGGTCCATGCCCTGTCGCTGTCTCCGCGTAATGGTGGTAGACTGAAGTTCGACACCGACAAACGGACGCTTGAGCCATGAACAGACCGGTAAACCCAAGCGAGCTGGACGACAGCGATATTCTGCTGCGCGACGACAGCGACGGCATCGTGACCCTGACGCTCAACCGACCGAAGGCGCGCAACAGCCTGTCGGAAGAACTGCTCGCCGCGCTGCAGAATGCGCTCGACGGCATTGCGGGCGATGACACGGTGCGTGCCGTGATCATCGCATCGACCGGCCCGGCCTTCTGCGCCGGGCACGACCTCAAGCAGATGACCGCGCGGCGCAGTGACCCCGACCGCGGGCGGGCCTATTTTCAGCTGCTGCTCGGGCAATGCTCGACGCTCATGCAGTCCATCGTGCGCTGCCCGAAACCGGTGATCGCCCAGGTGCACGCCATCGCCAGCGCCGCGGGGTGCCAGCTGGTGGCGAGCTGCGATCTGGCGGTCGCGGGTGAAAGTGCCGGCTTCTGCACGCCCGGGGTTCATATCGGCCTGTTCTGCTCGACGCCGATGGTGCCGCTCAGCCGAAACGTATCGCGCAAGCATGCCATGGAAATGCTGCTCACCGGCGATACCGTAAGTGCCGAAAGGGCCGCCGGGTTCGGCCTGGTCAACCGGGTCGTCCCGGACGCCGACCTGGCAGGCGAAACCCGGGCGATCGCAAAGCAGATCGCATCGAAGTCCGCCCACACGATCAAGATCGGCAAGGAGGCGTTCTACCGCCAGCTTGAGATGGATCTCGCCGGCGCCTATGACTACGCATCGCAGGTCATGACCGAGAACATGCTGGCGCGCGATGCGGAGGAAGGCATCGGCGCCTTCATCGACAAGCGCGACCCCGAATGGGAAGACCGCTAGGTGGATCACGACCGCTACAGCGAGGCCTACATTCGCGGCATCCTCAACGAGGTGCACACCATCGCCATGGTCGGCGCCAGCGCCAACACCGTCCGGCCGAGCTACTTCGCCATGATGTACCTCCTGGAAAAGGGCTATGACGTTATCCCGGTCAACCCGCGCGAGGTGGGCAAGGAGATCCTCGGCAAGACCGTCTATGAAACGCTGGCCGATATCCCGGAAAAGGTCGACATGGTCGATATCTTCCGCAATGCGGAGGCCGCCGGGCCGTTGACCGACGAGGCCATTGAGATCGGCGCCAAGGTCGTGTGGATGCAGCTCAGCGTGCGCAATGACGAGGCGGCTCAAAAGGCCGAGGCCGCCGGCCTCAAGGTCGTCATGAACCGGTGCCCGAAGATGGAGTACGGCAAGCTTTCAGGCGAATGGGGCTGGCTCGGCTGCGTTTCCGGCATCATTTCAAGCCGGCGGCGCACACTTACGGGATCGCGCATCCAGAGCCTGTCGATCGGCCCCGGCAAGCACTGACCATACCCTCAAAAACCGCTTTGGACCAACCGGACAAGACGTATAAGGTGCAGCGGATTCACCCGTTGCACCGGTGTCCGGACAAGATCCTTTGCGAGTAATGGAGGCAGGCCCATGAGCTTAGACGACACACCCCGCTTCGACACTTTGGCGATACATGCCGGCGCCCAGCCCGACCCGACGACGGGTGCGCGCGCGACGCCGATCTATCAGAACACCTCCTTCGTGTTCGACGATGTCGAACATGCAGCCGCCCTGTTCGGCCTGCAGGCATTCGGCAATATCTACACCCGGATCATGAACCCGACACAGTCGGTGCTCGAAGAACGGGTCGCCGCGCTCGAGGGCGGCACGGCGGCCCTCGCCACCGCGTCCGGCCACGGCGCCCAGCTTCTGATTTTTCATACTCTGCTCGAGCCCGGCGACGAGTTCATCGCGGTGCGCCAGCTCTATGGCGGATCGATCAACCAGTTCAACCATTCGTTCAAGTCGTTCGACTGGAACGTGGTGTGGGCAAATGCCGACAAGCCGAAATCGTTCGAAAAGGCGATCACCAGCAAAACCAAGGCGATCTTCATTGAGTCGATCGCCAATCCGGGCGGCAAGGTCGTCGATATCGCGGCCATTGCCAAGATCGCCAGGAAGGCGAGGGTGC
>JBPCWF010000154.1:0-2591 GCA_051009775.1 Hyphomicrobiales bacterium
AGCGGCCGGTAGAGTGCGCGCATGACGTCGCGCGCATGCTCGCTTTCCGCCCCGATGACGATGCGGTTGGGGCGCATGAAGTCCTCGATGGCCGAGCCTTCGCGCAGGAATTCCGGATTGGATACCACGTCGAATTCGACGCCGGGCCGGGTTTCGGCGATGATCCGCGCCACCTCGCGCCCGGTGCCGACCGGCACGGTCGATTTGGTCACCACCACCATCTGGCCGTCCATGGCTTGGGCGATCTCGCGCGCCGCGTCATAGACGTAGCTCAGGTCGGCATGGCCGTCGCCGCGCCGGCTCGGCGTGCCGACGGCGATGAAGACCGCGGCCGGGGAGAGCGTTCGATGCGTGTTGTTATGGTCGGAAGCGGCTATGTGGGCTTGGTCTCCGGCGCCTGCTTCTCCGAGTTCGGGACCGAAGTGGTCTGCGTCGACAATGATGTGGCGAAGATCCAGGACCTGAACGAGGGACGGATTCCAATCTTCGAACCCGGTCTGGATAGATTGGTGGCGCACAATGTGGAGGCCGGCCGCCTTTCCTTTAGCACCGATCTGGCGGCGGCCTTGCAAGGTGCGATAGCGGCCTTCATAGCCGTCGGCACGCCCAGTCGGCGTGGCGATGGTCATGCCGATTTGAGCTATGTCTACGAGGCGGCGCTGGCGATCGCCCAGGCGATGGACGGCCAGATGGTGGTTGTTACCAAGTCGACCGTGCCGGTCGGCACCGGGCGCGAGGTGGCGCGGATCATCGCAGAAACCCGACCCGATCTTGAATTCGACGTGGTGTCCAATCCGGAGTTCCTGCGCGAGGGTTCGGCGATCGAGGATTTCATGCGCCCGAACCGCATCGTTATCGGGGCGGAAAGCGAGCATGCGCGCGAGGCCATGCGCACGCTCTACCGGCCGCTGTTCCTGATGGAGACGCCGATCCTGTTTACCAATCTCGAGACCGCCGAGCTGACCAAGTACGCCGCCAATGCGTTTTTGGCGACCAAGATCACCTTCATCAACGAAGTTGCGGATCTCTGCGAGAAAGTCGGGGCCGACGTGCATGGCGTCGCCCGTGGCATGGGCCTTGACCGGCGCATCGGCGGCAAGTTCCTTCATCCGGGGCCAGGCTATGGCGGGTCCTGCTTTCCCAAGGACACGTTGGCGCTGACCCGCACCGGGGAACAGGCCGGTCGGCCCTTGCGTCTCGTAGAAACCGTCGTTGCGGTCAATGACGCGCGCAAGAAGGCAATGGCGGAGCGGGTGATCGAGGCCTGCGGCGGCTCCGTCGCCGGCAAGACCATCGCCGTGCTCGGCGTCACCTTCAAGCCAAACACCGACGACATGCGCGACGCGCCCAGCTTGGTGATCGTGCCGGCCTTGCAGGCGGCCGGGGCCACTCTGCGCGGATACGATCCGGCCGGCATGACGGAGGCCGGCAGGCTGTTGAGCGACGTGGCCTGGTGCGAGGATGCCTATTCGGCCATTCGGGACGCTGACGCCCTGGTCATCATGACCGAGTGGAACGAATTTCGGGCGCTCGATCTCGTGCGCGTGCGTGATGCTTTGAAGACCCCGATCCTGGTGGATATGCGGAACATCTACGATCCCGTGGAGATGCGCGAACTCGGGTTCCGCTATAGCTGCGTCGGCCGGGTTGTCGACGGGAGCGGGCCCGAGCAATGACCGCGTGCCACCGCTTCGATCCCACGATCCTTCGCGAGTATGATATCCGCGGCATCGTCGGGCGCACCCTTCACACTGACGATGCCCGCGCGCTGGGCCGGTCCTTCGGCACCAGGATGCGGGACTCCGGCGCGAGCGTGGTGGCGGTCGGCTATGACGGCCGCTTGTCGTCGCCTGAGTTGGAAGCGGCGCTGATCGATGGCCTGGCGTCGAGTGGCGTCGACGTCGTGCGCATCGGCCGCGGGCCGACGCCGATGCTTTATTTCGCCAGCCATCACCTGCCGACCGACGCGGGTGTGATGGTGACCGGATCGCACAACCCGCCGGACTATAATGGCTTCAAAATGACCCTGGCTTCGGGTTCCGTCTATGGCGAGGCCATCCAAGGGCTCAGCCGAATCGCCGAGAGAGGTGAATTTGCCGAAGGCCAGGGAGAGGTGCGCGATGAGCCGGTGTTCGATGCCTATGTCGATCGCTTGATGCAGGAATCGATCCCCGAAATCGACAAGCTGAGCGTGGCCTGGGACGCCGGCAACGGGGCGGCCGGCGAGGCGATGGTGGCGCTCTGCCAGAAATTGCCCGGCCGGCACGTGCTGCTGAACGAGCGCATCGACGGGACCTTCCCGGCCCATCACCCGGATCCGACGGTGCCGGAAAACCTCGCGCAACTGATCGAGCAGGTCGCGCGAGAGAACTGCGATCTCGGCATCGCCTTCGATGGCGACGGAGACCGTATCGGCGTGGTCGACGAAAAGGGCCGCGTCCTCTGGGGCGACCAGATCATGCTGCGCCTGGCCCGCGGCATCCTCGAGGCCCAGCCGGGCGCCACCTTCATCGCCGACGTCAAGGCCAGCCAAGTGCTGTTCGACGAAATCGCCCGAGCCGGCGGCCGCCCCATCATGTGGAAGACCGGGC
>JBPCWF010000155.1:0-3092 GCA_051009775.1 Hyphomicrobiales bacterium
GTCGTCATCAGGCTCGATGGTGACGACGAGACGACGTTCCCACACTGGTCGGCAGCCAAACTGGCTATGCTGCGCCGCGACCAAGTGACGGAAGGGCTGCTGACATCCGGGCTGTGGACTGCCCTTAGAGCGCGGCCCTACGGCCGTCGGGCAGATCCAGACGCCCCGCCGGCAGCCATTTTCGTCACAGCGATGGACAGCAATCCGCTCGCGGCGAAGGCCGAAACGATCGTCGATGCTTATCGCAGCGCCTTCGCAGACGGCCTCACGGTGATTTCGCATCTGAGCGATGGCAAAGTCTACGTCTGCCAGGCGCCTCGCGCCGGTCTGCCGACCGGCGATCGGGATAACGTCTTGGCCGTCGAGTTTGCCGGCCCTCATCCTGCCGGTCTTGTCGGGACCCACATTCATATGCTGGATCCCGTGAGCGCCAATAAGACGGTCTGGCACCTCGACTATCAAGACGTCATCGCAATCGGAAAGCTGTTCACGACGGGCCGGCTTTGGGTCGACAGGGTCGTCTCACTCGCCGGACCGCCCGTTCAGCGACCTCGGCTAGTCCAAACGCGCCTGGGCGCAAGCACCGGTGACCTTGTCGAGGGCGAACTGCAGGATGCGAAGTGCCGGGTGATCTCCGGCTCCATTCTGTCCGGCCGCCGCGCAGTTGGCCGCGAAGCCTATCTCGGCCGGTATCACAATCAGATTTCGGCCGTTGCAGAGGAAACCGTGGCCACCGGGAATGACCGCCCGCACACTTCTTTCGCTAAGTTCACGGCCTACAGCGCGCGGAACACCGGCCGAACGCCAAGGCGCAGGTTCGCACTGACGACAGCGCAACGTGGGGGCAGGGCGCCCATGGTTCCGCTCGGCGGGTATGAGCGTGTCATGCCGCTCGATGTTCTGGCGACCCCGCTGCTCCGCGCGCTCCTGGTCGGAGACTCGGATATGGCGCAGGCGCTGGGTTGCCTTGAGCTCGACGAGGAGGACATGGCGCTGTGCGCATTCGTTTGCCCGAGCAAGATCGATCATGGCGGGCTGCTGAGACAGATGCTTGACCGCATAGAAAAAGAAGGATGATGACCCGCTTCCTGACATCCTTGAGCCGTTTGATCCCGGCGGGCCAATCTGTGCCGGTCCTGCAGCGCCTGAATGGGCGCACAACGAAACCCGTTGCAGTCGCCACGACTGATGCCCCCCATGTTCGCGACGCCATGAACCTGACGCGTGCGATGAACATCGTCATCGCCGCGCTCATTCCCTGCGTTCTCGTCGGGATCTACAACACGGGATATCAGGCCAATGTCCTGATGTCGCAGGCAGGCCTGCAAACCGCACCGGACTGGCACGGTGTGGTCATCGATGCGTTCGGGATCGGCTACAGCCCGGCAAGCTTCTTCGCGTCGGTCTGCCACGGCCTTCTCACCTTTCTGCCGGTACTTGCAGCGGCTCTGATCTCAGGCGGTCTCTGGGAGGCCGTTTTCGTGCGGGCGCGCGGGGGCGAGCGCAGGGGGGATTTCGTTCTCGTCGCGCTTCTGTTTTCGCTCAGCCTGCCGCCCGCCGTGCCGCTCTGGCAGGTGGTGCTCGGCATGAGCTTCGGTATCGTCGTGGGCAAGGAGATCTTCGGCGGCACCGGCAAGAACTTCCTGAACCCGGCGCTCACCGGCCTTGCATTTCTCTATGTCACCTATCCCACACATATGGTCGGCGAAACCGCCTGGGCGGTGTATGGCCTGAGCGGAGCCACTCCCTTAGGGGAAGCAGCGGAAGGCGGCGTGCAGACGATTGAGTGGGTCGGGTCCACCTGGATGCAGTCATTTCTGGGGCTGGTGCCGGGCGCGATCGGCGCAACCTCAACGCTGGCATGCCTGATGGGTGCCGCATTGCTTATCGGTACACGGATTGCGTCGTTACGCATTATGGCCGGCATGCTGATCGGCATGATCGTGGCGGCTACCCTGTTCAATCAGTTTGGCGATCCCGCCAACACGTTCGTCGGGTTGTCCTGGCATTGGCACCTGGTGCTCGGCAGCTTCGCTTTTGGAACCGTTTTCTTGGCGACCGATCCGGTGAGCGGCGCCATGACGAACACCGGCCGATGGGTGTACGGGCTTTTGATCGGCGGCCTGGTGATCCTGATCCGAGTAACCAATTCCACGCACCCGGATGGTGTGATGTTCGCCATTCTGTTCGGCAATATCCTGGCGCCTCTCATCGACTACGCTGTGATCTACGCCAATATCAGGAGGAGGATGAGACGCAGTGCCTGACAACGGCCATCACGATGCCTCGGGCGCTCGGATGGTGTCGCCGGTGAGGCGGCTCCGGGATCTGCCGAACGACAGTCCGGCCAAGGCGGTCATCGTCACTTTGCTGGTCTGCGTTTTCGCTTCGGTCATGGTGGCCGGCTCGGCGGTTCTTCTCAGGCCGAAGCAAATCGCCAACAAGCAACTCGAGCAATGGCAGCAGATCTCCGAGATCCTGCAAGGTCCCACTGCTGGCGGCGAAGTCTCGCGCGCCATCGACGTAGCCGACCTCGAAGCGCGGGTCGTGGAGCTTGCAACCGGGAATTACGTCGATGGAATTGATCCCGCGGCATTTGACCAACGGAGGATGGCCCGGGATCCGGCGCAAAGCATCGAGATTCCGGCCGACAAGGATCTGGCACAGATCAAGACGCGTGCGAAACATGCCGTAGTCCATCTCTCGCTGAGGCAGGAGAGACCTGAGCTCATCGTTCTCCCGGTATACGGCCGGGGGTTTGGATCGACGCTTTACGGTCATATCGCCTTGACCGGAGACGCGAAGACGGTGATCGGCCTTGCGTTCTACGAGCATGGCGAGACCCCCGGCCTTGGCGCCCTGATCGACGACCCGGCGTGGCGCCGATTGTGGTCCGGCAAGAAGGTTTGGGACGCGGGCGGCGAGGTCGGCCTCGGTGTTGCCCGCGGGCCGGTTGTGCTCGGAACGCCCGAGGCGGAACACCAGGTCGACGGGCTCACGGGTGCGACCTGGACCGGCCAGGGTGTCACCAAGCTCCTGCGCTACTGGCTCGGCGAGCATGGCTTCGGACCTTATCTGAGGAAAGTCAGGAG